>JAUSEB010000012.1 GCA_030650495.1 Armatimonadota bacterium
TATAGTCGGCTGACCACGGAGCAAATCGGCTCGCAAGTTGGTATTCCGCCATAGCTAACTTGGGGTTATTCGTTTCTACCGCCCGCCTGCCGTTTGCGGCGGGAGACGCCGCCAAATTCAACACGGCGATAACAGCAATCAATATGAGCGTGATTGTGCCTATAAGAATAGAAACCCATCGTTTGGGGCTAACTTTCGCCGGGGCTTCTTCGATATGGCGGCGGCTCATGCCAGACGCGAGGCCGAGCGCGAACCAAAATACCAATGCTACTCCGGGAACATACCAGTCCGAATCGGTCAAGTTCCGAATTGAAGACGCGGCAATTCCCGCAATCAAGCCGCTCAAGATCGCGGTATTCCCAGAATTGCTTCTCCGCAACCCACGAATCGACGCAAGCAATACCGCTCCCACCCCAACGATAAATGCGAGAAGCGCCGGGATACCTGTCTCGGCGGCTATCTGTAGATATGAGTTGTGCGCCAGGCGCGTGAAGCCCGCGATGCAATATTGGGGAAATATGAGGTGGAATGTCCCCGGCCCGGTTCCGAACAGAATATGGTTTTTGGCGATATTCGCCGTTGCCTGCCATGTCAGTAATCTGAAAGCTAACGAGTGCGACTGTTCGTGTGCGGCGGCTACGCGATAGGTCATAGGCCCGTGAAACAGCGCCAATACCACTAATGATAATATGGCGATTACGGCCAGACGGAGGAGCGTTTGACGTGAAAGCGCCTTACCTAGCGTAAGAGCGATAATGAAACAAATCAATCCGAATAGAAGAGCTATTGCCCCGAAACGGGCGCCGGTCAACAATATCGCCGCAAGCTGCGCCAGACATGCAAGTCCGGCCAGGGAAGTAAGCCAAAGCTTCTTTGATCCACAGTAAAGGCCAAGGGTGATTGGCAGGGCCATTGCAAGATAACCCGCGAAAAAGCCGGGGTTGAAGAATCCCGGCGTCAAATAGCTGCCGAACACGCGGTATTCGCTCCCGGCCTGTTTTAGGTACTCCGCATGCATAACCTGATACTCCGCTATGGCCGAAACGCCGAGCAGGATTCCCGCCAGCGCAATAGCGGTAAGAATAGGAGTCTCACTGCCAAGCCTTCCTGTTCGCCGCCCGAGCAGAAATACCGCAAAGAAGCATGCTATCGAAACAATTTGAACGACACTGACGTGCGCGCCGGCCGTGCCTAACCCGGCTATTATTGTCAGTATCACAAAAAGCGCAAGAGCTATTACATCAAATCCTTTAGTGAACAGCGATGGGGAAGTGGACTTGCCGGAAATAAAAAGAAGAAAAGCGCTTAACAGAACAAGCATGTACAGCGGTCCGGCGAACACGAACTCGAACTGCCCGCCTATCAGCGGAGCCAGAAATACGGCCGCAATCAGGAAAAAGAATGATAGCCTGGTAAGATTTAGCATACTCTTAGGTGGGTTCTTGAGCCGGGGCGCAATTTCCTGCCGGCCTACTTTTGTTTACCGGAAGTTCAGCCTTACAGTTCCCTAAGCCGAAACTTGATATACAAAAAGCGCTCGTGGTTTGCAGTGATTTTAGTGGGGGTAATGCAATATTGAAACCGGCTCAAAGCGCGGTTTTTAAGGTATTTGGAGCAAATCACTAAAAACTATGGAGGCGAGTGAAATGGCAACTGTAATGGAGAAGCTGAGACTTGAAGAGCCGATGAAAAACTTCAACTACGACATCATTCATCTGCTGTCGGTCAAGCTTCAAAACGTGTCCCGGTATGAGATTTACAAACAGGACGCTACGGAAGCAGGCTGCGACGAGTGCATCCGGATATTCGACCAGATGAAAGCGGATGATGAGAAGCACGTGCAGCAACTGCGGGATCAGATAGAGAAGCACGTGAAAGCCGGGCAGTTCATATAGGTTGAGAGTTTAGGGTTTAGAGTTTAGAGAAGGGAGACCTCCCCCTAACCCCATCCTTTACGCGGCTTGTTTCGGGATTTCCATTCCGCTGCGCTCCATTCAAATCCCGAAACAACGGCCAATATAGGTTGAGAGTTGAGAGTTTAAGCTGTCAGCTGTCAGCTGACAGCTGACAGCTTTGGACTCCCTCGACTCATTTAAGCACGACAATGTCGCTTGCCATTCTTGGCCTGAGCGTGCGAATCCGCAGGGTGGTTCCCGACGGGATTTCGCAGCCGCTTATACCTGTTACGGCCACATATTTTCCGATAGCCGGTTTGGAGCCGCCCCAGGCTACGCGGAGTCCCAGACTGCCGGAATCATCGTCAAGGCGGCTGCCGTCATCGATATAGAAATGCGTGAAATCCTTGTCTGTAACCACGCCGCTGCACCGAATGAGAAGCCCGATATTGTTGAGTCCTTCACCTTCCTCCACCCCTAGCTGGTAATCTCCAATCTGAATCCCACCGACCATGCGTCCGGGCATGGAAACGGGACCGATCTCCAAACCGCTGACGACATTGGAGAAACCGGGATTCAGCAGGGCGCGCTCACCGTCAAACTCACCTAGTGTGCCGGTCACGTCAACCCGGCTGCCCTCGTTCATAATCGGAGGATTCGACGCGCTATAAATCAGGATACCGGAGGTCTTGTTCCCGTCTTCAATGTAGATGCGGTCGGTCAACCTGCCGGGCTTGCATGTGACAACAGCGCCGGACATTGTTGCGCGCATACCATTCGACAAGGTTTTCATCGTTTTTATACTTCCCACGGTTTGCGGCGCAAGCACAAGCGCCTTGAATGCGTTGACTCTGCCCGCTCCGGTTTCAATGTCCCATCCTGTTGCTCCGATGTCATCGCAGGTAGAGATGATCTGTTGCACAATCTGATAGTTCGTCCAGTTGGGATGCTCGCTCCACAACAGCGCGGCTATTCCCGATACAAACGGCGCCGAGGCGGATGTCCCCGTGCCAAGCGTGTAGTAGCCCAGATCAAAAACCCAGTCTTCCTCTATGTAACTGCTCAGGATGTTGGTTCCGGGAGCCATAACGTCCAGCCAGGGGCCGAAGTTGCTCCCTCCGAGAAAGAAGTCGTCCCAACGCTGGTCGTATTCATCGCTTGCGCCTACGGCAAGAGCGTTGGTATAAGCTGATGGATAGTGCAGTTCGTTGATGCTGTCATTGCCGCTTGAGCAAACGGACACGCAGCCATTACTCCATGCGTAATCAATGGCCTGCTCCATCACAGGCACATCATCATAACCGCCGAAGCTCATATTCAGGACTTTAGCGCCATTATCGACCGCCCAGATAATGCCCTCGGCGGCGTCGGCTTCATACCCGAATTCGCCTTCTATGACTTTGATAGGGAGTATCCTGGCGTTCCAGGCGACTCCCGCCATGCCGATATAGTTGTCCGTGTCAGCCGCTGCTATTCCTGAGACAAATGTTCCATGACCATTAGTGTCGTTCGTATTAGTAGAATTGGCGACAGCGTTGTATCCCGGCAGAATCTTTGGACCGGGACCGGCGCCCTGCAAATCCTCATGATAGGAACGCGCGCCTGTGTCAACAACGGCGATGATAATATCGCTGGAGCCGGTGGTTATGTCCCAGGCTTCAGGCGCATGGATGTCTCTACGCACCGCGCCGGGGGAATATAAACCCCATTGCCAATCATCGACGTAATGCTGGTCGTTCGGAGAATAGTCTAAGCGCAGAATATGGTTCGGGCCGGCATATTCCACATTTGGGTTCTTGCGATACGCCTCTATAGCCTTTTCCACGGATAGGCCGGGAGGGAGCTTTATACGATGTACTCGGACTTTATCCAGTTTCTCCAACAAAACGGCCTTCTGCTTTGCGTGCAAGTTCTTGGAGTCGAGCGCCGACACATCCGGCTTGAATCGGACAAGAAGCTCATCGGGAGCATAATCGGCGCGTGTTGGAGGGACGGCAGAAAGAACAATCAACACGCAGATTACGAGGATCCGGCTGCGTAAGATGCGAAGCGCTATCAAGTGAAAACACCCCTTGAACTGCGAAGCGCCACAACACTAGCTCAAGTATGACGCGATATAGCGTATATACCTGAACGACAAGTAGCCGAAACGCTGGATTATGCTATTAGCATGACTGAAATCGTTTCCGGTTAGTTCCAGTTCCCGAATTTCACCCAACACCCATCACCCGACACCCATCACCCATAATACCGTCCCATAACGACCGCCGCGTTAATGCCGCCGAAGCCGAAGGAGTTGGATAGCAAGTAGTTGATTTGCTTCTCTCTCGGCTCAAATGGCACATAGTCGAGATCGCATTCGGGGTCCGGCTCCTCCAGGTTGATGGTCGGAGGGATGAAGCTGTTTTCGATAGCCAGTGCGCAAATAGCTGCCTCGATTGCGCCGGTGGCCCCCAATGCATGCGCGTGCAGCGGCTTGGTGCCGCTGATTGGAATTTTATAGGCGTGTTCGCCGAATACTCGTTTGGCGGCGAGGGTCTCGGTCTTGTCGTTCAATGGGGTCGAGCTGCCGTGGGCGTTGACGTAGTCGATGGATTCGGGTGGGACTTCGGCGTCGTTCAACGCCCTTATCATCGCATTTGCCGCCTGCGAGCCGTCGGGCCGGGGCGCGGTCATGTGATAGGCGTCGTTTGTGAGGCCGTAACCCATAAGTTCGCCGTATATATGCGCGCCGCGTTTTTTAGCATGCTCTAGCTCCTCGATGACCAAAACAGCCGCGCCCTCGCCCATAACGAAGCCGTCACGGCGGCGGTCGAACGGGCGGCAGGCCTTTTCCGGTTCTTCGTTGTTGGTGGACATAGCCTTGATAATTGCGAACGCGCCGAAGCAGAGGTTAGCCAATGGCGCCTCGGCGCCGCCCGCGAGTATGATTTCCGCCGCTCCTGATTTGATGAACTGCAGCGCGTCGCCGAGAGCAATCGTGCCGGACGAGCAGCTATTGGAGTTGGCGGTGTTGGGGCCGTGTATGTCGAAAGTTACCGCGATGTTGCAGCTAGCCGACCCGCAGAAAACGGCAATCGCCAGGCTGGGGTCAACACTTCTGAGTCCCTGCGAGCGGAAGACCCCGTACTGCTGTTCGGCAAATGCAATACCACCAAGCGCCGATCCCATGCAAACGCCGACGCGCTCCGGGTTCTCATTTGGCATATCCAGACCGGCGTCTTTGACCGCCAGAACAGCCGACGCGACGGAGAATTGGGCGAATCTATCGAGCCGCTTCATCTTCTTGAGGTCGAGATAGTCGCCCGGCTCAAAGCCGTCCACCTCAGCCGCGACTTGCGATTTGAACAGGGACGCATCAAAGCGGGTAGCAAGTCGAATAGCCGACTTGCCCGCCTGGACCCCCTGCCAGAACGAGTCTTTGCCGATGCCGATTGGCGTCACCATTCCCAGTCCGGTTATCACCGCTCTTCGACGCATTATGATTCCTATCCGCCGCCGGTCTCGGCGGCCAGTTTGATGTACTTCAGAGTCATATCCGCGATGCTTTCTACAAACAATTTCCCCGTTATCAGCTTGCCCGGCCAACTGCTCACGATGGGAACTTGAAGCGTCAGCTCATGCAGAATAGTCACCTGCGATTTGTCTTCATCAATAGGAACAATAGTCCACTCGACCCACATGCCGCGGGTCGCCCCGCCGATGTGCTCGTAGTAAATCCGGCGCAGATCGCGGTCGAGGGTTTGGATAGAGGTCCATTTGACCGGGATCATACTTCGTTTTGCCGCCATCTCTACTATCAGACTCGAACCGCTTTCTCCAATCGCCCGCACCCAGCGGTAATGCGGCAGGATGTTGGGCCAATTCAAGACATCGGCGGCAAGTTTGAAAACCCTGTCCGGCTCGGCGTTGATTGTTATGGTGTTCAGCGTTTTCTGCATGTAATAACCATCCTGAACAAACGATGCCGGATTTCAGCCTCCAAACCGGCGGCCCAGGCCAAATCCTGAGCTTCCTTTATAGTATACGCCCTAAGAGCCGAAACCGGGCCGTCATGACGTGTGATGCGATTTCTGGAGCCGACCCGCGTCAGAACCCATAGGATTACTTGCAGCAACCGGCTGCGTGTTAGGTCAACAATGATAATGCCGTTGCGCGACACGCGATACATCTCTTGTAAAAGCCTGACGGCGGCCTCCGGCGCGAAGTGATGCATCATCAACGTTGCAAGCGAAACATCGAAACTGTCATCGGCAAAAGGCAAGGCCAACGCGTCTCCTATTGCCAGCCGAATCGGATAACCGTCAATCGCCCGCGCCGCCACGTCAAGAACCTTAGGGTTCAAATCTATACCCACAAGCTCGGCTTTTAACTCGCGTTTATCCGCCCATTTCGCCAGAGCTATCAGCAGCGCCGCGGAGCCTGCTCCTACATCGAGGGCGGTTATTTTATCCTTGGGCCGCCAAACCCGCTCGATACCCTGGAGCGCAAGGTTTACTCCGCCTGAAACTTCGTCCAGCCAGCGCATTTGCGCCAAATTCCCGGCAAGTTCTTCAATAGATATATCACGGACTCTATTAAACGGCTCGTCCAGATACTCCTTGACTTCCCTCCGCTCTGGCCGCAGCAAGTTTTGCAGAAAGCTCATCACTTGCCACCTGAGTGAATGAATCGTCCAACCGTGCGGTTCAATATCGGAGTATATCGCCAGTATGGGGATTTGGACCGGGCCATGGCGAACAACCTTTGCACGATACGGAGGCCGGGATGGTTGCCGTCGGACGCGAACACGATGTTCTCAGTTGGAAAATCCGCCTGCCTTATCAGCTTTCGCAGACGTTCCAGGCTTAAATCAGGCGATACATAAAACCTTGGCCGCAGCAAGTCGTCATCCGGGAATACTATCTTCTCCTCCACAGCCCGCCGATGAATCCCGGCGCCGGGATAAATCCTGATTCCATAAGTAATATAAACTAAATCCTGTTTTGTGAGGCATTTTTCCATGAATTTAATCGTCTCGCGGGCTGTCTCCTCGGTCTCTCCGGGACCACCAATCAGGAATATCCACAGCCTGAGCATGTTAGTTGCGCGGAGACCTTCCGCCGCGCGAAAAACGTCCTCACCGCCGAACCCTTTGCGAAGATTTGTAAGAATTCCATCCGACGCGCTTTCACAGGTTATGGCAACAGAATTGAATCCAGCCTGCTCCATAACTCGTAGAAGCTCGGGAGAGCAATGCTTAGGGCTGAAGTTAGACGTTTGTAGATTGGCCTTTATCCCGCGCCTGATAAGCTCTTCGCAAATAGCGATTGCGTGGTCTTCGGGGCAGTTGAAAACGCTGTCCACGAACTCGATGGATCGATTTGGGTATCGCGCCATCAAATCTTCTATTTCGTCCGCCACAAGGGAGGGAGAGCGCAGCCTATAGGCGCTTCCCTCGATGTTACGATAGGTGCAGTAGTCGCATTCGAATGCGCATCCACGTTTGGTTTGAATTGGAATCGGAGCGTCGTAGGCCGCGTAACTTTTCAGATCAAGCCAGTCAGCTATGCGAGTTGGCGGCAGCGAGTCCAAATTTTCCACGCGGTTCATTGGTCTGATTGGAGCCGGATTATCCCCTTTTTCCATCTCTTGCAGTAATTGTGGAAAAGCCACCTCGCCGTCTCCGGCCACGGCGTAATCAGCGCCAAGGTAAGAAAGTATTTGCCGTGGCGCTATACTCACAGCCGGACCGCCGATCACAACCTGCGCGGAGCTTGCTTCTTTGCACACTTCAACAATGGAACGAATCTCCGGCAAATACCATTTGGGACTCACGGAGTCGGCGTTGTCTATATTGCGAATCGACAGGCCGATGACATCGGGAGCGGTTTGGCCAATCAGCTTTGCCATATACTTGGCGGGGTGGGGGGTAAAGCAGAGGTCTTTTACCGTAACCGAATGCCCCGCCATGGACACGCTTGACGCTACATTGCACAAGCCAAGAGGAATGGCCGGGACAGGCGCGATCTCACGATTTGTGTTGACGAGGAGTACTTTCAATGAGGCCTCTCCAAGACGCCGCTGTCATACCAGGTCGTCTACCCCATCGGCTAGCAAGCTAAACTATATCAGACGGTTGAGAGAAAGCTGTCAGCTGTCAGCTGACAGCTGACAGCTCCGCTATTTACTCCCTCCCGCTACTTCTGCCGCTTGTAGTCTCTGAAGTCCGAGCTGTCGATTTCGACAAACGGCTTGCCTTTGGTCTTGTCCTCTCTTTCGAGATAGACCATACCCTCATGCGCTCCTAAAAAAGTGAAAATCTCTCCAGCGGGTGAGGCTACCTTCTGCATCCTGCTCACGCCGAACAAACTAGGTCCGCTGTTTGCCATATATTGCTTTCTCTGCACTGCCAGGGGTTTTTCCATTTACGCCTCCGAAACGGTTTTCAGACTAGGGTTTATTATACGCGGAAGGAGATGAGAGAGTCGAGAGAGTAAAAGCTGTCAGCTGTCAGCTGACAGCTGACAGCTTTTACTCAACCAACACCGGGCAGGGAATGAGAGTCCGCCTACATAAGCATGTCATGTATACAGTTTAAGGTAGATATGTGCATTGAATCATAGAGAACGCTTTATTGAAGTAATGACATTCGGCAAACCGGACAGGCTGCTGGTCTGGCAGTTGTTCGGGTTTATGCCGGGGGCGCTGGAACGATGGATGGACGAGGGAATGCCCGCCGTTAAAAGCCCCGTTGAGGCATTCGAGTTCTTCGGCTTCGACCCCCAGCCGGTTCACGCTCCGGCGGACTACGGCCCAATCCCTAAGATAGAGAACAAGATTATCGAAGAAACTGAAGAATACTCGATCTTCACTGATGACTTTGGACGCACTAATAAGTTGATAAAATCCGCCTCCACGCTGCCGCTTCCGCTGGATTTCCCAGTCAAGACAATGTCGGACTGGGAAGAATGGGAGCAAAAGTTCCAATTTCAGCCGGAGCGAGTCCCCGATAGTTGGGCGAACAGCCGCAAAGACCTTCCCGTTTCCCTGAACTTCATGGGAATGTATCACTTTCCCCGGCAGTTGATGGGTGATTTGGAGTTGAGTCTTGCGTTTTACGACCAACCGGAGTTGATTCGGCGAATACTGGACACATATACCGACCTGCTTATAGCATTGGGCGAGGCTGCAATGCGGCAAAATGAGATCGACGCGGTATTTCTTGGCGAGGACTATGCGTATCGCGGCGGACCGATGATCTCACCATCGATGTTCCGGGAGTTCCTGAAGCCGTATTACGAGAAGATAATCGGCTTTTTCCGCCAAAGGGGAGTGAAGATATTCGCGGTTGACTCGGACGGGCGTGTGGATGAACTGATACCGCTGCTGTTGGAAGTCGGGGTGAACTGTTTCTACCCATTTGAAGCGCAAGCCGGGAATGACATAAGCGCCGTCAGAGCGCAGTACGGCAAGGATTTAGCCATCATCGGAGGCATTAACAAGATGGCTATTGCCGCCGGTAAAGAGGCTATCGACCGCGAATTGGACGCAAAACTCCCTACTATGCGCGCCACGGGAGGATACGCCGCTTCACTCGATCATAGAGTGACGGTGGAGACATCATTTGAGAATTACGTGTATTATATTGAAGGAGTGAGAAGGAGATTGTATTGAAGCCAAAACATGTAATCCTATGCCTGCTTGACGCCGCTTCGGCGCGGCACATGAGCTGCTACGGATACCATCGTAAGACCACACCGAACATAGACGCGCTGGCCGAAGAAGGGGTCATTTTCCGCAAATGCTTCAGCCCGGCGAACTACACGATATGCGGGTGCGGATCGATTCACACCGGGCGTTACGCGGAAAACCATGGCGTCTGGTTTTTGGAAAAGCGGCTGGAGGACGACGACCTGACATTCGCGGAGACGATGCGCAGGGCCGGATATACAACGGCTGGTTGGGCATCTAATTTGTATGCAAGCTCTCACATGGGTTACAACATAGGCTTCGAGCATTTCGACGACTTCACAAATGGCGCGCACGGCCACACTCCCGCAAGGGACGACATGTACGGCCAGGAACAGGAGTATCACGCCCGATTTGGCAAGTGGCTGGAAGAGACTTCGGAGCGGCGTACGTTCGCCTATATTCACTTCATGCCTCCACATGAGGAGTATGAAGCGCCGGAAAAGTTCCGCTTCAAATGGGCAAAACCTTATCCCGGCGCGCCGAATACAAAGGCTCAAACACTGATGAACTGGGAGCAGGGCAAGGCCCCATACACCCAGCAGGACATTGATTACGTCCGCGATCTTTATGATGAGTATTTCCTCTACGCCGACTATAACGTGGGGCTTGTTATTGAGAAGTTAAAAGAGCTTGGAATGTGGGACGATACTCTCTTCATCCTGCTATCAGACCATGGGGAAGCCTTTATGGAACATGGCTTCACGCTTCACAACACCACGATGTATGATGAGATGATTCACGTCCCGCTCGTCATAAAACTTCCAAAGGGTATGGAGCCTAAGCGAAAAGATATAGACGCGTTGGTGGAGTTGATAGACATCTATCCGACCGTCGCTGATATGCTTGGGATAGAGCTTCCAGAAGGAACCGTTGACGGCAAGAGCCTCCTTCCTCTCATGCAGGGAACCGCCGATAAGATCAAGGATTACTCCTTCTCCCGCTCGGCGCATTCCGTCACGCCAATTCTTTCGGTCAGAACGCTGAAACACAAGTACATCTATAATCAGATGACCGGCAAGAGCGAGTTGTATGATTTGGAAAAAGACCCGTTGGAAAAAACCGACGTGATTCTCGATAATAAAAAAATCGCCGCAAACCTGCATACGCTGCTTAAACCCGCGTTGGAGTATTATCGTAAGGAGCGTGGCGAATAAGGCGCTTCGGGACGAAAAACGGGAGCGTTCAAAAACCGTAGCCTAGCCCTTTATGGGCGTCGAATAGCAATCAGTTTGAGCGTGGATTGACGGGCATAAAGCCCTAGGCTACATATATATGGGACTTTATGAACACTCCCAAAACGAGTCCCGAAGGATAGCAAGTGAAAGGAAATATCTGTAAAATGGGACACATGAGTAGGCGCGATTTCATCAGAGTTGGGGCCGGCGCCGCAATCGGTATGGCGGGGATCAATCCCCTGATCGCGGAAGGAGTTGAATGCAAATCATCTGAACAGACATCGGTGCCGAATCTCCTTTTCATCATGACCGACCAGCAGCGTTGGGATGCGTTGAGTTGCGCTGGAAACCGGATACTGAAGACTCCGAACCTCGACCGCTTTGCAAAAGAGGGCGTCCGTTTTGAGCGCGCGTTCTCCGCATGTCCCGTCTGCGTCCCGGCGCGCATGGCCATCCTCACCGGGCACAACGGCCAGACGACCGGCATCAGGTGCAATTATGATGTTGACCGGAAGGGATATGCGACGATTCCAACCTTCGACAATATCCTGGCCGAGCGCGGAGTTTGGACTGAGTATTATGGGAAATGGCACTCGCCCACGTGGCGCGCTCTCGACTATAAGAACCCTGAGCGCAGGGCGCTCAATCTTGGCAGCCATTATCTCAATTATCTGGACAAGCATGTGCCCATCCGACAAGCTAAAGAGGGCGAGCAACTGGACGACCTCTTCTCGCACAGGCCATACAAGCCGGATCCTATAGACCTGCGCTATGGACTGCCCACCGGCTCGATGCCGAACGACGAAAACGGAAAGCCCATCAAGATTTTGCAGCCCGATTGTCTCGGCTGCCTTGACGTGCCCGCTGAGTATACGCCCACCGCGTTCTGCGCTAACAACGTAATCGAAGCCCTGGAGCGGTTGAAAGACCAGCGGTTCAGCATCACTTGCTCGATCCATCATCCGCATTCGCCGATGACTCCGTCCAAACCCTATTACGGCATGTATCCAGCCGCCGATATGCCGCTGCCCGCCAGTATCGATGACCCGATGACGAACTCGCCCTACGCGATAGCCAGGAAGATGAGGGGCATGACTACCAGCCGCCCCAAAGAGATGTTCCGGTATATGATCTCGAACTACTATGGGCTGGTTTACGAGATCGACTACCATGTCGGTCGTATCCTGAGTAAGCTCAAAGAACTGGGGTTGGAGAAGAACACGCTTGTGATCTTTACCAGCGACCATGGGGAGATGCTGGGGTCGCATAACTTGCGGGAGAAAAACGTTTTCTACGAGGAATCGGCGCATGTTCCACTTATGATACGCATGCCGGGAGCAATTCCCGCGAACAAAGTGGTGAAAGAGCCTGTTTCGCATCTCGACTTATACGCTACTATTATGGATTACCTGAAGGTTTCGGGGCAGACATCCGAAGGTAGCAGCCTGCGTCCGCTGGTCGCGGGCAAGAACCGCTCGGCTTTTGACTACGTCGTGTCGGACTGGGATGTAGATAATGTGCCGAACTTCATGGTCCGAAACAAAGAGTGGAAGCTCTTGTTCTGCCGCACGGGGGATCAGAACCGCCTGGACGGTCTTTACAATCTGAAGGACGACCCTTACGAGACGAACAACCTCATCGGCGATAATCCCGACCGCGCCAAGTTGCTTCCACAAGCGGAGGAGATGAAAGAGCGCCTGGTCGAATGGCTTGCTAAAACGGAATCGCCATTCCTTGATGCAGTGAAGCAGAGGAAAATTCATTAGGTATTATTCATGAATACAACGCTGTGCCGCCCCTCGATACGCTTCGCTACTCGGGGACACGGAATTTAGCATGTTTCGGCATTTGAAATGCCGAAACACCGGACTTCAGTATCAAGCGCCAGTACCTATTCGTGCCCACCTCGTTCCAGCAAAAACTTCACTACTTCATCTGACTTATATGTGTATTCCTTCACATAAGCTAAGGGCGTTCTTCCCCAGTTATCAGGGGAGTTAATATCCGCTCCATGCTTAAGCAAGAGATCAAGGATGTCCAGATATTTTTCATGAGCCACCTCATGCACCGGAGTAAGGCCGGAGTCCCTCGCGGGACCTAAGTTCGGATTGTACTCTAATAGTAGCCGGATAACCTCCCTTTGCTCTCGGTCAATAGCAGCATTGAGAACGCTGGAACCATGACCGTCTGTATCATTTACGCTCTCTCCGCGCGCCAGCAAGACCTTCACGACTTCCAACCGGCCCTCGGCTGCGGCCATACCAAGGACACTAAGCCGCGCGTTACCCCAAACCGACCCAGTCCATACTGTCAGATCAGCGCCGTTTGATGCGAGTAAATCGACAACTCCCGCATGCCCGTGAAGCGCGGCGAATTCGATTGCAGAATACCCACGATTATTTCTAGTGTTTATGTCCATGCCCTGCTCCAGAAGTACCTGCACAGCATCCTTGTCTCCCTTGCTTGCCGCTATGTGGAGCGGTGTCGTCCCATTGAACCATTTTCCATAGACCACAGGGAACACACCAAACGTAATAACCTCAAGAGTTGCCGCCAACAGAAATCCAATGATTTTGATGGGCAACGATGTCTGAATGTGGGCGATGAAATACACATTGATCGCTAATGGGACGATAGGAATCGCTTTTCCGAACCCCAGACTTTCTCTACTGATGAATCTCCATACACCCCATACATTAAGAATCTCCAACCCTACGCCTATCATCAGCCCAATCAAGATTGTATGCTCGCTCATCAACGAGGTACCTTTCGTGTTTCGGGAATCTTGTTCCCGAAACCAGCCCTATTTCCTCAGCACATCACCGGGATGCTCAGGAAAACCTGAAACGCCCTTGGACCTATCGAACTGTTGTATGCGAATGGATTTCATCGGCTCAAATGGGAACTTGCGCAGCGAAGAACCGTCCAATGCTCTATTTGCGTTGGGGATAGATAGAACCTCCACCGCCGCCTTGCGTAATCGACCGGCTATGTCGGAGTTGTCATTCAACCGCTGTCGCAATTCGTTGGGGTCTTCGGCCACATTGAATAGCTGCTCGCGACCGCCGTTTGCTATGAAGATGTATTTCCAATCTCCTTCGCGGACCATTATCTTGAACCTCGACGTTCCCGGAACGCCGTAATACGAAAAGACGCGCTCTCGCGGCGCGGACTTGCCTTCCAGCATACCCAACACGTCAATCCCATCTCGCGTTTCGGTCTTGCCCGCCGCCCCGGTAGCTATGGCGAACAGATCAGCCAGGTTTACGAACTCAGACCGGCGAACGTCTCTCGGCAGGCGTTTGGGCCAGCTCAGCAGGAATGGGATATGGCAGGACGCTTCAAAGAAACTCTCTTTTTGCCACCCATGATGGTCTCCCAGCATATCGCCGTGGTCGGCGAAGAAGCAGATCAGGGTGTTGTCGGGGTCGGTACCGGCTTCCACTGCGTCGAGTATCCTGCCAAGGCATTGGTCTATATATGAAACCTCCCCATAATAGCGGGCTTTCAGCGTGCGGGCCTGCGAGTCGTTTATATCCTCCGCCCAGACGGCGTGGTTCATATACGGAATTTGCTCGTCCATGTGGTCAATTGCCAAATCGCCGCGAATCGGATTCGGGATTTTATCGGGGTTATACATCCGGTTGAACGGAATCGGCGGCGCGCAGGGAGGATGCGGGCCGACAAACGATACAAAGCCGAAATATGGCCGGTCATCCGCCTTGTGAATTTGCTCGATGGCTCGGTCGGCGTCCCATGCCTCGATAGTGATCTCGGCGGGCAGCATACTCCTCTGCGGCATGTAGTACATCTCCGTGCGCTCGCCATGAAGATTTTCGATCCAATTGTATTCAGGATGCTCCTTTGCGATAAACGCGGCGTATGCGTCCCTGGATCGTGTATGCGGATCGCCATATAGCTCTTCACCGTACAGTTGGAGGTCATAGCCGATATTCTCGTTCCAGGGATGCGTGTGGAATTTGCCTATACCGAATGTGCGATAACCGAGCCCGGACATCGTTCGAGCGAGATACGCGCCGCAGCGATCCTCCATCTCAGGAGCCTGCTCATCGACCAGGTTCGGATGCCCGTTGGAATATACGCCTGTCTTAGTTGGCTCGCAGCCGGTCCTAATGGTGTAACGCGCCGCAACGCAGACCGGACAGTTGGAATAGGCTTGCGTGAAAACCACTCCGCGCTTTGCCAAATGATCGAAGTTCGGCGTGTACGCTATTTGATTACCGAGCGCGGCGATAGAGTCGAACCGCTGCTGGTCGGTCATTACAAAAAGTACATTCGGCTTTTTTGGTTGCTGATCTTGAGCAAACACTTCGGTCCTCCCCAGCGCAAGAGCGCTTGTTACGCCCAGCGCGGACTTTATGAACTCACGTCTTGTTGGATTTTGGCGGTTCATTAGTTAGCTTCTAGTCCTAAGCTGGTTAGCGGGATATTCACACACTCTTTCCTTCGATGTGCTGGAAGCGCCATCCTCCCTTGACTCCCTTTTAGACGTATCCTAAATTCAAGGGAAGATAAGTGAATAGTGATTAGTGGCTGGTGGCTAGTGAATACTAGCCACTCTCTTTCTCCTGCGGCCTATTGACGAATACTGACATAATAACCATAATGATGTTGATAGGATTTGGAGAAAAACTGACGGTCTTCATCCCCACAATGCCTCTCACCGTAATAATGTGGGGTTTTATAGAAGAGGCTGGATCGGCCGGGCGCTGGGCATGCCGGCCGATTCCTCTTTTATAGGCGGTTGAATAGCGCCGGGAGCAGAGCTGCCGACGCATCAGAAGTAATGGCCAAATCTTCGACTATAAAGAAACTGTGATGATCTCCATAAGCTGCCGAATTTAGCTCTAATTGCGGCTAGCTACCCAACCGAATACGGCCTGTTCAGGTTGTTATAATGGACTGCAAAGCTGGAGGTAAGAACGGATGTCGTTTTCATATAAACTGAAGCGTACGCTACAGGCTGTAAGACAACCAGGCGAGGCTGGTAAGATAGTCAGGCAAAAAATCAATAGAACTTGGCTCAACGTTAAATCAAGACTATATTGGGACAAGTATTGCGACACCATTCGTGAACCAAAGCGCAAATACGCTGTACCACATACTGAAGTCCAAGACAAAGTTATCGATGATCTGATAAAGAATGGTTTTGATCTGAGGGATTTTCAGATCGATGTGGCTGATTATAAGGATTACATAAAACGCGCCGCATACAGCCAGTATGCTGGCTATGCGGGTGGTAGCTCAGCCAAACACTTTACTGAGAAATCCCTTGAGCACTATCTAGCGACAAAAGCGCTCAATTTGTCCAACGATGACATATTTATTGATGTTGCAAATGCAGGTTCCCCTGTGCCGGACATATACAATAGGCTGTTTGGCTGTAAGGTCTACAGGCAGGACCTGATCTTTCCTGAGGGTGTGAACGGAAACACTATTGGCGGCGATGCATGTAAAATGCCCATAGAAGATGGTTTCGCCACCGCAATGTCGCTTCATTGCTCATTTGAGCATTTTGAGCAGGATGTTGATATGAGGTTCATACGAGAAGCAAATCGAGTTTTAGCGAAGGGAGGAAAACTATGCATAGTTCCTTTCTATCTCCACGCCGAGTACTCGATACAGACAGATCCTGTTGTTCTCCCTAAGGGCGGCATATCTTTTGAGAGCGGCGCTGTTGTTCACTGCGCAAAAGGCTGGAGAAATCGACATGGGCGATGTTATGACGTTCCACACCTCATTTCACGTATTGTGAATAACCTGGGTGATCTAAAACTGACGATATATGTTGTCAAGAATGAGAAGCAGGTCGATCCCTCGTGCTATGTCAAGTTCATTGGGCTTTTCGAGAAGCAATAAGACGAATAACAAACACCAATTCCTACTTTTCTTCCACCAACAGAAGGTTCGATAGCAGTGAATAAGGGCGGATAATGATCTTGCCGTCACCGTAAAGAGCGCAGGAGCTTCCCCCATCCAGGTTCATTGCATCGACAGCGCCAAGTTTCAGCATTATGCCAGCCATCTCGTCCAGCGTTATATATTCCAAAACCACGACCATCAGCAGTTCGTTGTTCGCGGTCAGTCCGATAGCCGAGCGCGAAGCGCGAATCTTGCGGCTGGAAGCGCGGAAGCCTTCCTGCTCCGGGTTCACCGCCGATTTGCCGTTGCGAAGGAGCATCGGTCCGGCGGCAAGTCCTGCGGAGCAGCCGGTCCAGTTGAAAGCCGAACCGCCTATCCTGCGTCGGAACTCCACTTTTCCAGACTTGGTTACGGCGATTGCGCTGCGCTGGCTTCCCCTGGCAAGCATCTTGCCGTCCGCGACAATATCTCCCAACGGCTTGAAAGAGGCGTCGAAATAGCCTCCGTTTATCGCGGCGCGGAGCTTGCGCTTGTTGATGATCCGCTGGAAATCCTGCCCTCCGGGGGCGGCGGCGACAATTGGACGGATGACCACGTTTTTCCGCCGCAAGTCTATCTTGACCAGATGAACCTGATGGCCGTCTACTCGAATTGCCGAGTAATCGCCTTTGGGATAGCTCCGTGCGGCGGCCACAAGGGCGATGAGAAGCAAAAAGATGGCGGCCAGAAGCGCAAAAAACGTTCTGCTTTTTTGACGGTTATTCTTGCGTGAATTCATCAAATACTTACTTCACTTGTCCTATAGTCTTCTGACCGTAAGGGCACAGATGTAATACTGGACAGATTGAACAAAGAGGCTTCGGAGCCTTGCAGATATTGCGGCCGTGGGCTACCAACAGGTGGTTAAAGACGGTCCAGTTTTCTTCGGGAATAACTTCGCGAAGCTGAAACTCGATCTTGGTTGGGTCGGTCTCGGTCGTAAGTCCAAGGCGGCCCGCGACGCGTTTGACGTGCGTATCGACTATGATCGCAGGTTTTCCGAAAACCACCCCCAAAAGCAGGTTGGCCGTTTTTCGCCCCACGCCGCGCAGGGTGAGCAACTCCTCCATTGAGTCAGGGACTCGACCGCCGTAAATGTTGGCTATATCCTGCGCCGACTCGATGATCGAACGCGCCTTCTGGCGGAAGAATCCCGCTGCCTTGATCGCCTGCTCCATCTCAGACTGTCCGGCATTTGCGAACGATTGAACGTCGGGATAGCGCGCAAATAGCGCCGGCGTTACCTGGTTGACCTTCTCGTCCGTGCACTGCGCCGCGAGTATCGCCGCGACTAAAAGTTGGTGTGGCGTGTTAAAGTCCAACGTGCACCTGGCGCCGGGGTAACGCTCTTTTAGAATACGGATTATCTCTTTCGCGCGTTCGCTGAGTTGGTCTTTGGTTTCAGGCATTTTGTCTCTTCTATGTAGCCTAGCCCCTTGTGGGCGTTGCGACGGGGACAAGCCCCTAGACTACAAATAGGATGACGCCCATAAAGGGCTAGACTACGGCTATTCTACCCCGAATGGCAGGATATGAATTTGGCAAATGACCGGTCGTAGGTCTTCTCGATGTCGTTCGGGAAAGCGCACGCTGGAAGCTGATTGTTGCTGAGATGATAATGCAGGCACTCGCAGCACTGGCCCTTTCTCGGACAGCCGGGATACGAGCAGTTGCATCGGGACATGTTTTTGGATGGATTGCACTCCGCCATGTTTTTCTCCTTAGAAGCTGTCAGCTGTCAGCTGACAGCTGACAGCTTTTCTCAGACTTCAATTATCAAACCCTCTTCAGGTATATACTGCCGCAGGTATTCGGCGGATTCTTTCAGTTCCTGAAGAAGGACGTCTTCGCATTTGGTCGAGCCGGGAATGGCTTCTAGCGTAAGATAGCTTACATCCACCGGCTTCATAACTTCGGCGACCGGCGACGCATGGAATCGCTTGTGTGATTCTCGAATAGCTTCGATTACATCCTCGATTCGGATGTGGCCGATCTTATTGTATTTCTCGGTAAACGGCCAGTGGTGGCTGCCGTCCTGCTGGGTTTGCTGGATGTGAATCGTCTCAGAGACCGCCGCGAACTGTCTCAGCCACTCTTTATAGTCAAGATCGAGGCCGGAAGCGCCGTATACATGCCCCGCCTGATGGCCGACATCGACGGTCAGATACACCGTCGCGCCGTTGTTATTCCCATTGACGGCGATAAGGAACTCCTCCGCGCCTTCAAGAGTCCAGGGGATTTCGCTGGGAATATACATCTGCTCGTTGTAGATCGCGGCCATCCCTTTGGACTTGGCGGCCTGGGCCAGATCGCGGAACGTGGCGTAGATGTTTTCACGCGCTACGTACGCCCTTGAGGGATCGCTGAGGACTTCGACGGAAAAAGCGTCCCAATGGCCGCCAATTCTGTCGGTTCCCATTGCGAGCGACAAATCCATCATCTCGATAATCCACTGCTTCATCCTCTGGCGCACGGCGGGGTTGCTGTGCGAAAGTCCGTGAAACCTGTGAGTGGCGACGCCGGTGTAGGCCGAAGTGATCTTCACGCCGTATTGCTGGGAGTATTTCTTCACCTGCGCGGCGGTTTTTAACTGATAATCCCTATCCCCTGAAAAGAACGGGTCGAGCACATCGCAGCAGAACTCATGATTGCGATAGCCCAACTCGCGGGTCAGCCGCATCCAGTTCTCCGGCTCCTCCCACCTGCGGGTTATGAACGCTCCGTTTATTCCGAGTTCAAGTTTTATGGTCCTTGACGCCATTAATCTACTACCTCAATGATAATATCTTTGCCGACCCCCCTCAATCCCCCCTTCTAAAGGGGGGAAGTGTTGTAGCTCCCCTCCTTACGAAGGAGGGGTTGGGGGAGGTTAAAATTGTACCCACCAAGAGTGAACTCTTATCTCATCTCCTGTCCGCCGGTGACGTTGATCGCCTGGCCGGTCATATAGCTCGAATCATCGGAACATAAGAAGACTAAAACATTCGCCACGTCTTCATAAGCGCAGCCACGGCCAAGAGGGACCTGGTCCAGATACTTCTCCCGCACCTGCTCGATGGTCAAGTTCCAGCGCTTGGCGTATTGCTCGTAAAGGCTGTCCACCCACAGCGGCGAATCCAGAAGGTTTCCAGGGCAAATTGCGTTGACGCGCACGCCGTAGGGAGCCATCTCCAGGGCTAGACTCTGAGTAAGACCGATGCCGCCGAACTTGCTCGCGGCGTAAGCGGAGTTGCGGAAGCTGCCCTTTTTGCCGGATTTGGAGTTTATCTGAACGATAACACCGCTCTTTTGCTCTTGCATCACTTTGGCGGCGGCCTTGGCGCAGATGAAGTAACCGACCAGGTTCACGTCAATAACCTTGCGCCATTCTTCGACCGGAAAATCCGTGACCTCATAAGCCTTGAGTATACCGG
>JAUSEB010000015.1 GCA_030650495.1 Armatimonadota bacterium
CGGGCTTACTATCCCCAATATGTTGGACAACGGCGAGTCAGGCGCCGCCGGGAGGCGTCCCGGTCCGAGACTGTCGAAAAACGCCGTTTCAATTTGCTCTCGGAGACTTTTTTCATCTCCGGCGTAAAACATTCCAGCCACAGCGGGTTTTCGTCTTGTTTCCAAATGCGTCACCTGATGTAAATACATCAGGTATTGGCCGATTTGTCAAGGAAATCGTAGGGGCGAAGCATTTTCACAACATTTTGACCGCATACTTTGAACGCAACAGGAAAATGCTTCGCCCCTACTTTTATTGCATAGGTATATAGAAGAGCTTATAATCAGTGTTATAAACTATTAGGATTCCAAGGAGACCTCTGGTTTGGAATCAGGCAAGAGCAAAAACACTTCTATCATTCTGAATCGGTTGGCAAAGTTATGGCCGGTGGCTATTCCCGTGCTTCTGGCGCTGGCGCTGAGAATCGCTTACTTCGCGCAAGTGCACGATTCGCCTATTTTCAAAGTCCCGACGATGGACGCTTGGTATTACGATGGAATGGCCCAGTCCTACGCCTGGTTCGTCTGCTTCGCGCCGGTTGAAAATCCTCAAATCGCGATCTGCGTCTTCCGTGAAGCCGCCGGGCATGGAGGCTCCGAGGCCGGTCCGGTAGCGCGCGCGATGCTCGAAGAATGGTTCCAGATCAAAAACGCAAGAGTCGAAAGATCAGGCAGAACCGACTGAATCCAAAAGCTGTCAGCTGTCAGCTGACAGCTTAATCGTCACGTAACAGTTCACTCTTGATGAGAATTACACGTTACCCTGAACTCGATTCAGGGTCTATCCCCTCGTAGAATAGATGCTGAATCAAGTTCAGCATGACGTGGCGCTCACCAATCCTGAACTCTTACATAAATATAGTATAATCAATATATGCCTGTTAAGATTTTAGAGTTGCCGATAACGGGGATTTCCTGTTCAGCCTGCGCGGCTAAAATAGAAAAAGGCGTCGCTAAGCTCACCGGCATAGAGGAGGCGAACGTCAACTGCGCGACCAACGTGCTGACGGTGAAGTACGATCCGGCTGCCGCTAGTCCGAAAGAACTCCTCAGAACTATCACTGATCTCGGCTACGGCGCTGGCGCGGAGCGCATGACCATACCTGTAAATGGGATGCAGTGCGCCTCTTGTGTGCGGAAAGTCGAAAGCGCGCTGGAAGCGTTGGACGGCGTCGTGACCGCGGAAGCGAACTACGCCTCAGGAAAAGTGTTCGTAAACTACATTGAGGGACGCATAAAGCCGTCGGACTTGAAAAGGGTGATAGAAAGCCTCGGCTACTCCGTTCCCCAAGTTCCCGAGACGGAAGTAACGGTAAAAGAAACTCCGCATTCCCCATGGTGCGTTCGACTTATTATAAGCGCCATTTTGACCGCCCCGATCCTGCTTGGCAGCATGCATGATATGTTCCATTTGACGCTTGGGCCGCTCGCAAATCCTTACGTTTTATGGGCGCTTGCCACTCCCGTACAATTCTGGTGCGGATGGCCGTTTTATAGAGGCGCCTGGGCGGCGGCGAAGCACAAGACCAGCGACATGAACACCCTGATAGCCGTCGGCAGCAGCGCGGCGTATCTATACAGCGTCGCGCTTATCCTGTTCCCCGGTTTCTTCGCTTCGGCGCAAGCCGCTTCACAAGGTTTGTATTTCGACACCTCCGCCGTCATTATCACGCTGATACTCCTTGGCCGATATTTGGAAGAGTCGGCAAAGGGGCGGATGTCGGATGCGATACGAAAGCTGGCCAAGCTCCAGGCGAAAACCGCAAGAGTAATCCGCGACGATCAGGAATTGGACATACCGATTGAAGATGTGCAAGCCGGCGATATTATCGTTGTCAGACCGGGAGAGCGTATTCCCGTTGACGGCATTGTTATCAGCGGCGCGTCCGTGGTGGATGAGTCGATTATCACAGGGGAGAGCATACCCGTATCGAAGACCACAGGCGATGAGGTCATCGGAGCCACGATAAATAAAACCGGCAGTTTTCAGTTCAAAGCGACCAGGGTTGGCAGGGACACCGTTCTGGCGCAAATCATAAGAATGGTGGAGGAAGCGCAGGGATCGAAGGCTCCCGTTCAACGGCTGGCAGACAAGATTTCCGCCTACTTCGTACCGGGCGTCATTGCGATTGCAACGATAACGTTTGTTCTGTGGTATCTATTCGGACCGCAACCCCAGCTGACTTACGCGCTGCTCACCTTTGTGGCGGTGATGATAGTGGCTTGCCCATGCGCCCTGGGGCTTGCGACACCTACAGCGATCATCGTCGGAACAGGCAAAGGAGCGGAACATGGCGTGTTGATTAAGGGCGGTGAGGCGCTGGAAACGGCGCATCGGCTGACTGCGATGATTCTGGATAAAACAGGCACGCTTACTTTAGGGCAACCGCAAGTGACCGACGTGATTCCAGTCGCTGAGTTTTCGGAAAACGATCTGCTGCGCTTTGCGGCGGCGGCTGAAAGGGGGTCGGAGCACCCGTTCGCCGAGGCGATTATTAGATTCGCTCAAGAGAGGCCGGTCAATATTGAAAATGCTGAGCATTTCCAGGCGAACGCCGGACATGGCGTGGAAGCGATAGTGGACGGCAAGCGAGTCGTTGTCGGCAATTCGCGGATGATGATGGAAAAAGGAATAGACGTTAGCGACCGGCAAGACGCCGCAATGCTGGAAAGCGCGGGCAAGACGGTCGTATTCGTCGCCGTGGATGAAAGGATATTGGGATTGATCGCCTGCGCTGATAAGCTGAAGCCAGAGGCGGCTCATGTGGTGGCCCTACTTCAAAAGCGCGGTTTGAGATTGGTTATGCTGACAGGCGACAACGAGCGAGCCGCCAAAGCGCTGGCAGATGAAGCTGGAATAACGGAAATTCTCGCGCAGGCTCTGCCCGCGGATAAGATCGAATATGTGCGGATGCTGAGGAAGAATGGCGAGATAGTGGCGATGGTGGGCGACGGCATAAACGACTCCCCTGCCCTCGCACAGGCCGATGTCGGAATAGCAATCGGCGCCGGGACCGACGTTGCGATGGAAGCGTCGGATATAACTTTAATAAGCAACGATCTGACCGGCATCGTGACGGCGATCAGGCTGAGCGGGCGCACGATGACCATTGTTAAGCAAAACCTGTTCTGGGCGTTTTTCTATAATGTTGCGCTGATTCCAATGGCGGCGGGCGTGTTTTACCCTGCTTTCGGATTGTGGCTGGACCCTATGTACGCGGCGCTCGCTATGGCGTTCAGCTCCGTTACCGTGGTCGGAAATTCATTGCGGCTGAAGAGGTTCAAGTAGGAGAGAATCGAGTGAGTCGAGGGATGGAGCCGGTTCTTGGCCGGATTGCGTATATTGCGTTTCTGTGCCTGATTATGTTTGGTTTAACCCCAACGCCTGGCTATTGCGCCACGCCGCCGCCTGCTGAGTCCATAAGCAAGCTGGAGGATATTTTCGCGAAGGTGGCGGATAATCTTTCGATGGAAATCGAGAGCGCCTGGCACGAAGGACGGTTAGATGTTTGCATCGAGCTTAGCCGGCTTGTTGTGGAGGTTGACCCATCGTACGTCGAAGCCTACGGAAATGGGGCGTGGCTGTTGAGCAGCGCGGGGAAGGATGCGGAAGCGGTTGCATTATACAAAAAAGGCATCGCGGCCAATCCTAACCGTTATGAAGTGTATTTTGAGCTTGGAATGTATTACTATCGCAAGAAGGACTTCGCGAACGCGGAAGTGAATTTCTCCGCTGCTACTAAACATGCTCCCCCCGCATTTGTTTGGAAGATACTGGCTCACTCGCTGGAGAAATTGGGACGGTTAGAGGATTCGCTTGCCGCTTGGGATAAAGCCAAAGCCATCGATCCAAAAGACCCCGTGATTGAGATCAACATGTCGAGAATTCGGGAAAAACTGGCGGGCAAGTGATAGGTGATGGGTATTAGGTGTTGGGTGATGGGACCCCACCCCGGCTTTCCCCTAAAGGGGGGAGTTGTGGCGCCTTCGGCGCCAGCATCGGCAGCAGGCTACCGATGCAACAGAGCATAGCGGGACTCCCGATACATACGCGGCTTGTTTCGGGATTTCCATTCCGCTGCGCTCCATTCAAATCCCGAAACACCGGCCACGAATTTCTAGGACGAACGGTAGGCTTCGGCTTCAAAGAACAAGCCGAAGCATAGAACACCGGCCTTCTAACTTCTAACTCCTAACTTCTGGCCAAGGGGTTCCACCACTGGTTTTTCAGAGCCGGGGCAATTTGTTCAGCCGTGGAGTTGGGCTTTAGAGCAGGAGCCGACCCTCTTCCGACATCCGCCACGAAGACAAGGTCCATCTGGTATCGGCCCGCTTCATCCGGCACACTTGCGACACACCGAACGTTTATCATGGCGATTTGCGGATTGACACTGAATCCCGCTGAGGCGACCGCCCCGGAGTTCAGAAGAATCTCCTCGCGGTTTGCTGAGTTGCCGTGGTTTCTGAAAGTCACGATCAATGTCACTTTCCCGCGTGGGTCCACGCGGGCGTCATCCACTGCAATACGACGAGAGTATACCAGTTGGTTGTCATTAAGCTGTCTCAAAAGTCGGATTTCGTGATCCGCTCGCTCTAATAAACCTCCAGGCGCGCTGGTGGACTCCACGACCACCGGTTTCCGTCTTGAGTCGGGATAAGAAAACTGCTCGGGCGGGTAGGAATCGCCCACCGCCTGGTCGGGCTGTTTATGACTGTATAGGGACACCAGCCCAGCGGCTATCAGCAGGGCCGCAAAAGCCGCGCTTGCGCCCGTGATGATCCTGATGGATGACTCAAAGCCGCGGCCAATTACGAAACGATCAAACCATCCGAGATTGCGGGTGGACTCGGAGTCATCGTCTTTCTCGGATAGAGTACGGCGAAGATTCTCCAGTTTTTCTATGCAAACCCGGTTGTCCGGTTCTATTTCCAGCGCCATCTCGTACCATCGCGCGGCATCTTGGACGCGCTCCTGTTCAGCGTAAATGTCCCCCAGCATGATGTGCGCCGCCGCGTTCTCCGGGTCCTGCTGAAGAACCGCCGTGCATCGGTCAATAGCTTCGTCGTATTCGCCGCGTTCCAGATGCATCTCGGCGGCGGACATCAGAACTTCTACATCCCGATGCTCCGGGGACTCACGCTCTTCCGCGCCGGTTATTAAAGCTCCGCACGCAGGGCACTCAAGCGCGTCGTCTGTGAGGGTAGTTTTACACTCTGGGCAGGTTTTTGTCATAGATATCGTCTACTGAAGTCCGGTGTGGCCGAAGCCGCCATCGCCTCGTATGGTATCCGGCAGATCGTTTCTTTCCACGATTCTTGCCTTTACTACCGGGCATATCACCATTTGGGCTATACGGTCGCCCCTCTTTATAGTATACGGCTCCGATCCCAGGTTTATCACGATGATTTGAACCGGACCCCGGTAATCCGAATCTATGGTGCCGGGGGTGTTGACCATCGAGATTCCATGCTTGAGGGCGAGCCCGCTTCTTGGACGAATCTGCGCCTCATATCCCGGAGGTATCGCCACGCGAATTCCAGTCGGTGTTAGTTTGCGCTCTCCGGGTTTTATTGTCAAGTCTGTCTCTACGGCGGCCAGGAGATCGAGTCCTGATGATCCTTCCGTAGCGTAAGACGGCAGGGGCAGGTCTTGCGCTTCAGGGAGTCTTTCAATCAGAATATCGACGACAGGCCAAGTGTTATCGCGCAAATCGGAACCTCCTTTTCAGAAGTTAGAAGTTAGGAGTTAGAAGTTAGAATGAGAGATCCTCACCCCAACCCTCTCCCTCAATAGAGAGGGAGTTTCGTACCCAAGACCCATCACCTAACACCTAACACCCAACACCCAACACCCAACACCTTTTGAAACAAAAACGTCGGCGCGACAGTTTATTGCCACGCCGACTGATTGATGTTCGGGTTATTAATTTGGTCTAAAATTGCTCCGATTCGAACTGCGGCGGGCATTTGGGCAAGGTAAAGTTGAAAGAGCTGCCCTTGCCGACTTCACTCTCGACCCAAATTCTCCCGCCGTGCGCCTCAACCAGGTGCTTGACCAGATAAAGGCCGATTCCTGTGCCGCCGACTTCGCGCGTGTCGCGGTTGTCAACGCGATGGAACCGGTCGAATATCTTAGGCAGGTGGTCCTTGGGAATGCCCAAGCCCTGGTCCATTACATTGAAGACGACCTCTCCGTTGTTACCCTGCCGTCCGCGAATAGTAATTTGCCCGCCGTTTGGCGAGTACTTGATCGCATTACTGATGAGGTTCGTCAGGATTTGGTCTATTTTGTCCTCATCGCCGATAATAACCGGGAAATCCTCTTGAAGATCGATTTCAAATGTGTGTTTGTGCGTATAGGACTTCTGAGTGACTATGACCTTCTCGACGAGACCCGGCAATCCGACAGGCTTAGGATTGAGGTCGAGCGCCCTGCCCGCTTCGATTCTGGAGACGTTCAGCAGGTCGCTTATGAGGCGAGTCAGGCGGTCGCATTCGGTGTCTATGATCTGATAGAATTCCCGCTGCGTGTCATGGTCATAATATCCATCCACGTCCGAAAGAAGGGTGGAGATAAATCCTTTGATGGATGTCAGCGGGGTACGCAGTTCGTGAGAGACAGTGGAAACAAAGGCCGTCTTCATCCGCTCGATGCCACGGATTTCGGTGATGTCGTTGAATATGGCTACGGCGCCGAGCACTTGCTGATCTTCGCTTTTCACCAATGCGCTCTGAACTTGGTAAATCCTCTCCTCTTCGCTGTTTTGCGGCGCGGGCAGGCTGATTTCTTCCGCCACTTCGGTCACGTCATTGATGGAGGTCGAGAGCAGCTCGCATACCCTGTCGTAGTTGATTATTTCTTTATACTGGCGGCCGAGCACTTCGCCGTTATGCAGGCCAAGCATGGCGCGGGCGGAAGCGTTCATCTGCGTGAGGCGCCCGTCGCGGGAGACCATAATCAGCCCCGCATAGACGCTTTCAATAATGTGCTCTAATTCTTCTTTTTCCTCAACGACTTCGCGGTACATCTGGGCGCTCGCGGCAACGGCGGCAAGCTGTCTGGCCAGTGTGCCCATGAGTCGAACGTCTTCTTCAATAAAGACGTTGCCGAAACGCTTGTTGAAAACATGAAGGACGCCGATTGGCGTGACTTCTATTACTCTGTTCGTGTCTTCGTCGCGCTTTTCGATGGCAAGAGGAACGCATACGCCATTTTTGACGTTCAGCAGTCCGACATGATCTTTTTCCGTGCGAGGATCGCTCATTGCATCGTAGAGAATGATGGGCTTCTGATCGCGAAAAACCTCGCCTGAGATTCCCTGCGTCGCTCTTACCCTGAAATTCTTGAGTTGTTCGTCGTCCACACCGACCGCGGGCTTTGTTCCGACCAGTTCGCCGGACTCTTTGTCGAACAGCATAAACACGCACTTCTCAGCCTGCAGAATCTTGGCTATCTTGTAGACTACGCTCTTAAGAGTATCCTCGATCTCGGTGATTTGAGGAGGGATTTCAGCGGTTATCTCGGAGGCATTCTTTATTCTCTGGTCAAGCTCCGCGAGCTTGAACTCCATATCCTTGTTTGCGCGTTCAAGGATGGCTATGACTTTACGTTTCTCTTCCAGTTCAGCTTCCAGCGCAACCAGTCTGCCGGAAAAATCTCCGTCCTGATTCAAAACACATACCTCGTTCGTGGAAATTACGCGATGTGGGGCAGGTTGGGCGCTGCCACGAATAACAACTAACTTACCTAGAGTATAGCGCCTCAAAAGGACGCTCGTCAATCACAGATGAGTTGAGAGAAGCTGAAAACTTTCAGCTTGGTTGAATGTTTAATGTTGAATGTTGAAGGAGAGCGCCGCGGAAGCAATACCTTAAACTTTCAACATTCAACCTTCAACTATCCCTCGACTCCCCTTATTCGACCGTTTGTTTCATCCAGAAGGTTCCACATTCGGCGGTTTTTCACACGTCATCTGTTGCATATTCCCTGGAATAGCCGCCAGGCTTCGTCCAATTGGCTGTTGGAGCCGGGGTGATATGTGATAAGCGGGAAGGAGTTCCGCACAACCTCCCTGGCCTCAGCAAGCGCAGCGATTTCGCCCAGCGCGATAGCCTGCATCAGAATATTACCAGTCGCGGTAGCTTCAATTGGACCAGCGACCACCATCCGCCCCGTGACGTCGGCTGTCAACTGGCAAAGCAGATGGTTTTGTATGCCACCGCCAACCATGTGTATAGGATCGAGGCGTTTTTGGAGCAATTCCTCAAGGCTTTCCAGAACATAGCGATACTTGAGGGCAAGGCTGTCCAGCGCGCAGCGGATAACAGCCGCTTTGGTTGGAGGCGCGTCTTGACCAGTGCGGACGCAAAAATCTATTATTCTGGACGGCATGTCGCCAGGCGCAAGGAATGACGGATCGTCCGGGTCCACAAGATATTTGAAAGGCTTCTCAGAAGAGGCGACCTCCGTCATCCCGGCGTACGTTATCTCCTCACCTTCCCTGGCCCAATGCCGGCGGCATTCCTGAACGAGCCAAAGTCCGGCTATGTTCTTGAGGAATCTAACTGAGCCGAAAACACCGCCTTCATTTGTGAAGTTGAGTTCCAGCGCTTTCTCGTTTATCAGAGGAGCGTCCAACTCGACGCCCATCAACGCCCAGGTGCCGCAGCTAATATATACGTGGTCTTTGCCCGTAGCCGGAACCGCCGCGACCGCTGAACCTGTGTCGTGGGTGGCCGGAGCGATGATTGGGATTTGGGGCAGGCCGGCCTCCTCCGCCAACTCTTTGCGAAGAGGCGCTATGACGGAACCGGGATCGACCACTGGTGGAAGTATATGAGTAGGAACGCTCATTTGCTCCAGCAAATCAACCGCCCAGGCGCGTTTGCGCGGGTCGTAACACTGGGAGGTGGTGGCGATGCTGTATTCGGAGGTTTTCACTCCCGTGAACCAGTAGTTGAACAAATCGGGCATTAGAAGCATCGTTTCGGCGGCGCCGAGCAGGGGGGATTTGTCGAGCGCCATCTTGAGCAACTGGTAGAGCGTGTTTATCTGCATAAACTGGATGCCCGTCCGCTCGTATATTTCGGCTCTTGGGACTCGTTTGAACGCAATGTCGAGGATTCCGTCAGTGCGGCTGTCTCGGTAGTGAAACGGATTGCCGAGAAGGCCGCCGGATTTGTCGATGAGGGCGAAATCCACGCCCCAAGTGTCCACCCCCGCGCCCGCGATGTCCTTACCGTAGGTTTGAGCGCAAGCCCTAAAGCCGTTTTTCATCTCATGGAACAGCCTCAGAGCATCCCAGTGCAGGCCGTCCGTCACGCGCACCGGCTCATTTGCAAATCTATGGACTTCCTCCAGCTTCAGGGTGGAGCCGTCTAACAGGCCGATGACGGCGCGCCCGCTCTCCGCGCCCAGGTCGAACGCTAGAAATTTAAGGGGGTTTCGCATGATTCCTCCAGTGGATTTCCTCGTTTTTATCCTCAGTATTATTAAAACAACACGGCGCGTAATCCTGCGGAATCAGGCTCGCGGGTGCGAGCTTTTGTAAACGCGCTTTAGCTGCTCTCTCGATATGTGGGTGTAAATCTCCGTGGTGGCTATACTGGCGTGTCCAAGCATTTCTTGAATAGATTTAATATCGGCCCCGCCTTCAAGCAGATGAGTTGCAAATGAGTGGCGGAGGGTGTGAGGGGTAAGATGTTTTGTTATCCCTGCTTGAACAGCGTATTTGCGGATTATTTTCCAGATCCACACTCGCGTCAGTGGTTTATTTTGCCTTGAGGGAAAAAGCCACTCGCTCCGGCTTCCCGCCGATAGACTCGACCGGGAGCGGGCAAGGTATTGCCTGATATAGTCAATGGCAACTTTGCCGATAGGCGTTATTCGCTCTTTGGAACCCTTGCCTGTGCACCTCACGAAGCCTACGTCCAGGTTCACGGCGTCTACGGTCAGACCGACCAACTCCGACACGCGAAGTCCGGTGGCGTAGAGGGTTTCCAGAATGGCGCGGTCTCTGACGCCGATTTCCGTATGCAAGTCCGGCTGATTTATTAGCGATATGATTTCATCTTTAGTCAGCGTATCGGGCAGCTTTTTCGGAGCTTGAGGGTTGTCAATGGCGGAAGCTACATCATTGACAATCGCTTTTTCGGTATATAAGAACCTGCAAAACCCTTTTATGGCCGACACTTTTCGCGAGGCGCTGGACGCAGCCAAGCCTGATTTGGAGAGCATCGCCATATAGCCCATTAGCGCATCTTCATTTAGATCGCTGGGATTGTTGACGCCTCTTTTTAGAGCGTATTCCGCAAACTGGGAAATATCTCGACCATAGGATGAAATGGTATTCGATGACAGTCCTCTCTCAACCATAAGGTAATCCAGATAACGCTGCGCCATCAAATCCATTATGTTCGCCTCTTGTAGATCGTTATTCGCGGAGAAGCGTATTTGAGATCATGCGGCAAGCTCTCGGCTTTTCCGAAATCCAGTCCGCCGCCGTGAAGCCGTCTGCTGAAGGTCTTGGCTGGAGTATATTGAACGCGCAGCATACGCATATATTTAATCGCGTCGGTATCGCGCGCGCGAAGCGCGTCAGTGTCTTCGTAGTCCGATATAATTATATATTTAGGAAACACCACGTGGAAAATAGTCCAATCCCAGGGAACGTCTGCGTCTGTTAAGAGGTCGTAGCTCTTGACCCCAGCCATTGCGGCCTCCCGTTTACCTGGTTGGTAGTGGGTAAACCCTGGACTGAGCGCTGGGCTGTAGAACCAAGCGATTGTCGGAAAGGCTATAGTCGAGCCTATTGGGACGTTGCGCTCTATCCAGGCAGCCGCTTTGTTGCGAGGATCTTCTACCACAAAGAGTCTATCCAGGGCAATACTATAACTCAGCGTGTAGTATATTGCGGCCAGGCACAGAATAAGCCAACAGGCCGAGAGAGGTGTTGGGTGTTGGGTGTTGGGTGATGGGGTAAGACCCCTCCCCAGGGGAGGTCTGCGCGAGATGAAAGCGTATACTCGCGTAACAGCCACGGCGGCGGCGATTGAGATTACGGGGACAAGCGGGATCGTATAACGCGCGAATCTTACCGTTGCAAAGCCGATGATCAAATAATATATAGCCGCAAATACCGCTAATGTCCAACCGCGCCTGCTTCCGTCAAAGATCATTGCCGCAAACCCGGTAAGCGCCAGTATAAGAAACGGAAGTCCAAGCCCAAAATAAAGTGAGCTTGTCAGATGAAATCGCCATCCGGTTCCGGTCTGGGTGAAGACGAATCCATGGCCCTGGCTCGCATGTTGATACTCAAACATCAGGCCTCTGAGAAACTCATCCGGCCATAATATGGAGCCGGGATTTCCTATGATAAAACCCGCGGCGGCTGTGGTTATAAGCAGAGCTATATAGGTAATCTTCCGCTTGATTGGGACTTGGGTCGAACTCGTGATATGAGCCGCTAAAGGGGCAATGATGACAATGGCGGCTCCGTATTTTGTCGCGCCGGCAAATCCGGCCATCAGCCCGGCGATAACATATTGCTTAGTAGAGGGGCGCGTGAATATGGCCGCCGAAGCGGCGAGGCAGATCGACACCCAAAATGTCGCCACTATATCTACTGTTGCGAAGTGCGAGTGGACTACCGCTATCGGAGTAATTGCCGCGAAAGCCGCCGCGATGAGAGCAAGGGATTTGGTATACAATCTGGAGGCCGCCAGATATACGAAATATGGAATTGCCGCTCCAAGAAAGGCCGTTAGCAGTCTGGCCGATAGGTATCTGTCAGCCAGGGAAGAGGGATCGACGAAACCAAAGCCGGACGCAACGGTTGTTATCAGGCTGACCAGATACATATACATTGCGCCGTAATTGTAGAAATGCGGGTTCAATTGCCCGTGAAGGAAGTCGATGTTTATCGAGGCCGCTATCTGGAATATCTCATCGGGGTGAAACGAATACCCGCCGGCGCGCGGCAAGCTCCAGCGAAGGCCCCAAATCCGCAATAACAGGCCGACCAACAGGACCGTAATTAGTCCCGCTGTGAGGATAATATTTATTTTTTCCCGGCGATTCTCTATAGAATGAGAATTGTAATTATCCGACAGCTTTCACCCTCACCCCAACCCTCTCCCTTGAGGGAGAGGGGGTTTGGCGCCTTCGGCGCCAGCATCGGCAGCAGGCTACCGATGCAACCTAACACCCGTCACCCAACACCCATCACCCATTCCGCGACTTTGGTGGACATGTGGCCCGTTGGATAAGAATAAACAGCCCAACCGAGAGAACGATATCGCCAACACTTATCACACCCGGAAACGGAAATGGCGGCCGCGTCACCGGAATAGTATCCGCCAGAAACGCCAATTTCGTGCTGCCGTCTATTGGAGCGTGCCGGATATTGTGTTCTTTGCTGAGCGTATTTTGCAATCCGGTCATATTCTTTGCTCTTACTGATACGGGCATGCGCCCATCGTTTACGGCGATGACCGTGAAGTTGAGCGCGGCTCCGAGACCGATTAGCAGCATAAATGGCAAATGGCGGTTGGACCAAATGGCCGTTAACGCTATCAGATATGCGACTATATGCACAGGCAGCGTTAGTCTGCCCATAAACTCCATCCCCGGAATGTATTTGGTATAAA
>JAUSEB010000025.1 GCA_030650495.1 Armatimonadota bacterium
CGAGCCATCGCTCGCGCGGGGTCATTGTTTCCTTTGGCATTTTTACAGCGCTTTCTCGAACAACCAGAATATGCGCGAGACGCGCGCGTTTGCGACCTTCGAGTAAAAGTATAACGGGCCGACCGCGCCGATTTCGCAAATATCGTAGCCGGCTTGTTTCATCGATTGCATACATTTGAGGAAGGTAACGGTCCCGATGCCGCCGCCTCGCAGGTTCTGTGAAGTCCCCATCGGGCCAAACCAGCGCGGGCGAACGCCGTCGTAACCGGCAAAGGCGAGATACTGACCGTCTTTTTCGGCGATAAACACCGCTATCGGGTCTTGCTCGGCGGCGCGCATGACTTGATACCGCCAGCCTGTGGAGAACCCGTCCGCGATCATCCACTCGCCGAATTTCTCTTTCTCATCGGCTTGCAGCCTGCGGCAAATGATATTGTCTTTTGCCAGCTTTTCCTCCAACTCAGTAGATGACCAATCGGAGGCTGATAGATCGATGTCCATATTGAAATTCTCGCCGCGTCTTTCAAAGCCTCGTCGAATTAGAAATCCAATCGCCGCCGTATAGCGCGTGTCGATGCCGGGGGTCAGATAGTTCGGCCTGATAAAACCGACACCCAGGGATTTGGCTCCTTTCGCTTCGGCTTCTCGCTTGATGATTTTAAGCATCTCGTTCGCTATCTTTTGGCCGCGAAACTCTTTATCTACGGCGAAGAACTTTACGGCGGCGGATATGCTATCGCCATTATCCCGGCAGACTCCCATCATATAACCGCATGGCTTGCCGCCGGACATCGCTACTATAGCCATGGCCGGGTCGAAATTCGGGTCTTGGAGAGTCTTAAATCGGAAAATATCAAATGAGACGTTATCGAATTCTAAATTCCGATTGGACAGCGTATTGACGGCTTCCAGATTGTATTCGTTGAGGGAAACGTATTCGATCAATGCTCGCTCCTGTATATTGTGCTTACAGAGGCAGTCTAACGCCGATTGGCCTGATGCGTCAATAAGCCTGGCGCCGATAATGAAGGTGTGGAGTTGTTAGTAGTTAGTGGTTAGTGGCTAGTATTTACTAGCCACTTCTCTGTTCTTTTTTATCATCTGTGTTTATCTGCGCTTATCAGCGTTCATCTGCGTTCTTCCCTGATTCATAGCGCTAATCCAAACGCGACGGTACGAAGACCTTCATACGCACGTTCTGCCAGCGGCTTCAGGTTGATTACATCATAGGCGTTATATTTAACGAGCAGATCAAGAGATTCCTTACTGCCCCATTCGTATTCTCGCCAAAGCCGGACCGCGGCCCAGCCGTCCATTCCGGCGATTTCCGAAGGGCGTTCCAGTCCTACGCTCTTTTCTATCCCCTTGAGACCGCCTTTCAGCCCAATACGCCTTAGAGCGGGACAGAGGTCGATGTGTATTTGGTCGAATCTATGGCCGGGGAAAGCGCGGCGAATATGCGGCAAATCGAACATAGCTCCGGCGTAGGTTACCAGCAGGTGGTAGCGTTCTATATCCTCCAAGAACTGCTCCATATTGTGGCCTTTGATATAGGACTTCACGTTCTCTCCATCATAGACTCCGATCACGGTTATCGCGTCGTCGGCGCCCATCCCAAGGGTTTCAATATCGAGATACGCGGCCTTATCTCCAAATTCACGGAACGCCCGCCACTGCTCGCTCGAAGGCAAAATACTCGCAAAGTAGGAATAGTCATTTGCCCTGAGCCTGGTGACGGACTCTTCGACTATAGGAAGGAGAAGACTTCGCTGCCGGGCCGATAGTCGGCAGGCGTCATGGCTTGTCAGGAACTGCTCCCACGTCAGTATCCCGGCTTGCCAGATGGATTTTTCAGTTTTTTCGCCGATTCCTTGCGCGTGGATAAATGTGGACGTCAGCATATGTTAGCTTTGGCTTTAGGTTTCGGCATTTGAAATGCCGAAACACCGGAAAAATGCCGATTCCTCTGTAGCTCGGGGCCTTGTGCCCCGTCTGCTGAGCGTAGATTCACTACTGCCGACCGGCCACAAGGGCCGGGGCTACGGTTTTTGAACACTCCCAAGAACAAGCCTAAGCATACGGATTCCCTTCTCTAAACTCTAAACTCTAAACTCAATGATATACTCATTGCAGGTTGGAGGCAAGCTGTGCTATACTATCCCGGCTACTATTAGCTTACTTACACTGAATCTCGGAGGCTGGATAATAATGAAGGCAATCTGCAGCAGGAAGGACTTATTTGAAGGAGTGCAGACTGCGGGTCGAGCGGTGAGTTCAAGGAGTTCCCTACCAATTCTTGGCCACCTTCTGATCAGGTCTGAGGAAGATCGCCTGAGAATCGCCGCAACTGATCTGGAAATAGGTATGGAGTGTACGGTGCAGTCGAGCGTCCAAGAGCATGGTTGCCTGACGGCCCCGGCCCGAATTTTGACCGAAGTATTGTCCGCATTGCCGGATGCCGATGTGGCCATATCGGTCGATGAGAGCAATGTGGTGAACCTGAAGTGCGGTTCATCGGACTACACGATCCTCGGCCTGCCCGCCGAGGATTTCCCGATGCTGCCTGAGGTGAAGGACGACGTCTCTTTCAAAATAGAGAAAGCCATCCTGAGGGAAGGTATCAAGAAGACGATCTTCGCGGTATCCACCGAAGAGGCCAGGCCGCAATTGACCGGAATACTGCTGATATTGGACGGCGAGAGCATAAAGCTGGTCTCCACGGATACGCACCGGTTATGCGTGCAGGACAGTCCGATAATCACCGGCCAGGGCGAGGCGCATGCCATCATTCCACAGCGCGCCATGGCCGAATTATCGCGCTTGCTTTTGGATGAAGACGGCGATGTCTCCATCAACATTTCTCCAAGCCAGATACTGTTCAGGGTCGATGATATTTCTATGGTTTCCCGTCTGATCGAAGGGCAGTTCCCCAATTACGAGCGCGTCATCCCAGCAGAGTATGATAAGACCCTGACTGTTCCTACCATGGACTTTCTCCAAAGCATGCGCCGCGTAGCAATTGTAGCTCGAGAGAATTCCAACAGGGCTGTTCTCCGCACGGTCGATGATAAACTGGTAGCTACCGCGGAGAGCGGTTCAGTAGGAAAGGCTTACGAGGAGATGGAAATGGTTAAAGAGGGCGAAGACGTCGAGATTGCCTTCAACGCAAAGTATCTGCTCGATATGCTGAGTGTAATGGATACTGAGGCCGTCGAGATGAGACTGACCGGAAGCCTAAGCCCGGGGATTATGAAGGGACAAGGGCTTGAAGACTACCTGTATGTAGTCATGCCGATGCAGATAACGTAATTTAGCCGGTGGCCGTCACAGTGGGTGGTTGATTGTAAATCGATCGGCCTGGGGTGAAATTTCACCCCAGGCCGATTTGGCATTTGCTATGCTGTGCCGCCCCTCGATATGCCTACGGCTACTCGGGGACACGGAGTGGCGGCGATAAAATGTGGGGAAATCGTCGTGAAACCGTAGGGGTGAAGCATCTGCGTTTGTATCTGATACAGTGTGCGGGGTCGTGGGGCAGATGCTTCACCCCTACTGCTGCATAGTAGAAAAAAAATGGCGTCCCGACTGATCGGGACGCCATTTGATTGTCTTTGATCGAGCCTCCGGCTTCGTGAGCCGGAGGCTCGATTCATGGTTTACTAACAGCCTTACAATAACTTAGTAAAGCTGGGCAGGAGTATCTGCCTTACGTTGGGGTAAGTACCGCCTGGTGGTACTGGTACTGTCTCGTAGCTTGAGATGCCTTCGATCATCCAGAAGGTTCCATCCATAGGCTCGGTCATCAAGGGATATATGCCCAGGTCAGCGAAGACTCTCACGCCTAGAGTAGTTGAGCCTCCTCTTCCGTCCAGAACGCCGGAGCCGTCATCTATCCACATGACATAGCCTTCCGGATCTGCTTGATACTCGTGATATACAAGTGATCCGAATATCCGAACCAGCATTCCGGTGTTGTCGGCGTAGTCACCGCTCACCTGGTCTATGCAGCTTCCGCCGCCCAGCATGAGCTGGCTTACAGCCATACCGATAGGAGCCACAGGTGTAGTTGGGACTGGGTTGAGCGTGGCGACGGGAGACTCCATCTCTCTCATTATAGGAATGGAGTAGTATCCATCGGTGATGGTAAAGTTAACCTTTACCGGCCAAGGAACGACGCCCTTCAGAGCCGTCACTTCCCTTCCGGGAGCAACCAATGCACCTTGGGTGTTGGTGGTGTTGACTCTGATTCCCGACGCCGCGCCTTGGACATAATATCCAGTCTGAGCGCCGGTGATATCATCGACTCTGGTTATCACTGCCGGTAAAGCCGACAGGTCTATGTTAGCAATGGCTGTCTCAGGAGCGCTCTTTGCGGCGCTGATTGAGGTGTAGTTGCCCAGCCAGTCGGCGGTTCCGCCAGCAGGAACATACACGTCGAGCGCATAGTCCCATTCGCCGGGAGCGTAGTCGCCGCTGGCGTTCACAGCCAGATAGTCGTATCGTAGTTCAGCTTCGTGGTAGGCTTCACCCTGGCCGATGGCTACCATGTCCACCCACTCATAGAGTCCACCTGTATCTAGGTTCTCCGTGTATTCGCTTATGGTGCCGGTCGCGGTAGCGACAAGCTGCTCATTGGCGTAGAGTTTCCATACACAGGACTCGGGATCGCCGTATATCGCGTTTCTGCCAGTGATACGGATGACGGTGAACTTACTCGCATCGTCGGTTCTGGGAACCGATACCACGCCGCTATTATCGAAAGCGGAGGTGGTGATGGCGAAATCATCAGCGCCAACTCGGAACGTGGCGACCGCTCGGTCGCCAAGAGAGTCGTCAATGGCGTCGCATATGAGGATCTGGCAGCGCTCCCAAATAGGGATTCCGCCATTTTCAAACCACAAGGCATCCTGGACAATGCTGACTGCCGTGATCAAGGTCACGCCCTGGTCAAGACTGAGGCCGGCGATCTTATGTAATCTCATCTCCTGGGACTCTCTGTTATGGCCGAAGTCTTCGATTCTGAGTACGCCGTTGGTCTCGTCGCAGGCTGTCAATGTCGCTTGCAATACTTGCATAGCTCCATGCTGCGCGCGATCATCCCTGCCGAACTCGTCGATGCGATCTCCGAACATATCGTTTGGCGCGTCGATGTCACTCGTCGTTGTCAGCGTCGCCTCATCCATGTGGCGAACGTCCAGTTTAGCAATCGTATTGTCTACAGTAAACGCCAAGCCAGAGCTCCAAAGGCTCCAGTCCGTAGGATTATGTATCCTCGCCCAAGCGTAATAGGTTGATCCATCCGTTAAGAGCGTCGTGCATGGCGCGCCGCCTATGCTTGCTGCGGGGATAGATACTTCACCGGAAGTCCACACCGTAGTAGAACCTACCGTGGGTCCGCTGGTGATCTTCACCTCGAACTTATCGGCGAGCTGCCCGGCGGAGCTTGCCCATGCCACCAATGGCTTCCTGTTGCCCGTAGCTGAGCTTGGCGAAGTGATTGATGGCGCATCCGGCGCGGCGCCGGAGTAGATGTAGAATCCTTTGGTGTCGCCATAGGACGGATAGTTGTCCGTATCCGCGTTATCCATCGACCACGGGCCATATCCAAATGCATTTTGCAATCGAACAAAGGCCCACAGGTGCGTGTTAAGTGGTAAGCCGGAAACTGTAACCCCTGTTGATCCCGGGTCTCCGCTTCCTGACGCAGTTCCCCACACAACGCCACCCCCACCTAGAGGTGAGGTGTCGTTTAAGTCGCATACAACCACCGTGTAACCAGTGACTTCTTGTCCAGACGGAGGAGTGTCCGAGGACCACTTGATTGTAACTGGCTGTGAGGACAGCAGGACGCCGTTAATCGGCTCGGTAATGGATCGGGATATAGGCGCTTCCGTCGCCAGGAACCTGATCACCGGATCGGGAGCGAAGCTGTCGCCTTCTTCTATACATCCGTTGCGGACGCGCACCGTGGCGTAGTAGATCTGGCCTTCAATAAGGTTACCCAATGGTGGCGTAATGTCGATGCTGCCCAGGTATTTGCTGTCCGCGCCATAGAACCAACCGCTGTCATAGTACTCGCTGCCGCCCTCGGTCGTGCCGACGCGCAGCCAGGCTGACTGATGCGGGTCGCTTGCCGGAACGATGACCGGCACTTCCCAAGCAAAAGTGGGAAGGACGGACAAAGACCGCTGATAGCCATCGTTCGCCGGGCTGGGAGCTATGAACACCGGCGCGTCGGGAGACGGCACCGACGCAGCCTGTACCTGGAAGTCAATTCCACCTTCGCTCCATGCGTACCAGGTTGCGCCTATC
>JAUSEB010000027.1 GCA_030650495.1 Armatimonadota bacterium
AGATTGGACAGCACGGAAAGCCGCGCCGCGCGAGTCTTAATCGTCATAGTCTTAGTCTCCAAATGACAAAAAGCCCATGGAACCGTTTTTCCAGTCCCACAGGCTTCTAATCCTGCTGCTTAAACCTCAAGCCCGGCCCCGTCCAGATAGCTCATAGCTCTCCGAACCGCCTGCTCTAATGGGATTATATCCTGTCCGGCGTCGTTTTGTATAGTAGAAATTATGGGGGTGTATGTCGAATCTGGGGGCAACAGTTATTTCGGGACACCCCTGTCCCGAAATCGCCCAGGTAACGTTAAAGTATCGGGAAAAGGGTTTCCCGATACAACAAACCCGCCGAATTGCAATTTGCGAGGTTGTTACTAATAACGTCTTGTTGTTCGATCTGGCCGAGCATCCCGGCCGCCGAAGTGTAGAAGCCTGAAATCACCGCTTTCCACCTCCGCATCACTTTTCGACAGCTTTACGGAACGCCTTTAGCGATTTCAAGCAAATTTGCCGAGAATTTTTAGGTTGAATGGAAATTAGGATGCTTGCAGACAGTAGCTGGCAGCGATCATCGGATCATAAGGCGAACTTTTCAATAATAGTGAAACCCTGATATTGCCTGGAAAACCGTGTCGTAATATATCAATAAGATTTTGTTGATAAATTTAACTCATGTGTGGAATAACAAATTGAGTGGGTCGGTAATTCACTTGGTGCTAGTAGATGAGTGCTTCGCACTAGTAGACCCATTTTATGGCAGGGGCGGGTTATTCTTCGTTTCTCTCTTGAGCGAACATCAATGCAAATAACCCCCGAAGCTGAACTCCAGGGATTTGAAATCCCCCTGCTTTATTCTGCTGTATGTTGTTATTTCGTTTAATTGCAGACGTTGATAGAGGTAGCGCGGATTATCAGAGTTAAGAAATCCCTGCTATAGTAACGTAGGAACAACAAAATCAAAAGAGAGTTTTAGTAGGAATATAATAACGGTTATTCTACCAGGCATATCTTGTGTTAGGTTATTTAGGCGCAGATAGGAGAATGGGGTGGCAGTTAATATGCATAGACAAGTAACAGACAGAGCACCCGACTTACAGTTTGATGAAGTGAGAGAAATAGTGCTAACAAGGCTGCGGGATATCAGCTTTTCAGACGAAGCGCTTGAAGCAATTCGCAACGAACGGAGTCGCTATACTAAGGAATTGATAGATGGCTCCATTGATGCTGCAAAACGAAGTAACCTAAATTCTGTCTCTGAAGTACATGTACAATTCACAAGCATGTATTACCGGCTAAAAGCAAGCTATGTAAATAGCTTTCCCAATAATATAATTGGTCCTCTGGGATGGTTATTACTAGGTATATCAATGAAACTGATCATTGATACTATTTGCAGTAAACCAACATCTGTATTCCAGGCCGTTTTAGCGTATATCCTTGGTATTATAGGTTTAGTCATGGTGGCTAGGGATAATAAAAAAGGCTAGGAGTTTTGATAGTTGTATCCATTGCCTTTTGTGCAGAATGATTATGATAATCAGCACACATTACGCAGAGGAGTATGCGCAAGGTGATTTGAGCGTTGATAAGTATTTCTGATTGAGTCCCCCCTGACATTTTCCGCTAAGTGTTTTCCGAACCGCCCTTCCCCCCGCCTCTCCCCTCGAACTGTAACCCCGCTTAGGTTATAATAGTAACGTGGATATACTAAAAGAACTCAACGAGCCGCAGCGGGAAGCCGTCGAGCATACCGAAGGCCCCGCGCTGGTTTTCGCGGGGGCGGGGAGCGGCAAGACCCGCGTGCTGACCTATCGCATCGCATATCTCATCGAAGCGAAAAATGTCTCGCCGCGCAATATATTAGCCGTGACGTTCACCAACAAAGCCGCGCAGGAGATGAAAAACCGCATCGAGACACTTATCGGCAGCCTGAGCCGACAGGTCTGGGCCGGAACCTTCCACTCCATCTGCGCCCGGATTTTGCGAATAGACGGCGACAAGATCGGCATCGACCCCGAATACATCATCTTCGACGACGCCGACCAGATTTCGCAAATCAAAGAATGTCTTCAGGACCTCGGCCTGTCCGACAAGAAGTATCACCCGCGCGAAGTCCTCAACCACATCAGCAAAGCCAAGGAGCAGCTTATCACCCCCGACGAGTATACCGGCCATTTCGCCGGACAGTCGAACTCCGTCATCGCCCGAATTTACGCGCTTTATCGCAAGAAGCTCAAGGAAAACCGCGCGCTGGATTTCGACGATCTCATTATGGAGGCCGTGCGTCTGTTCCGCGAAAGTCCGGCCACGCTGGAGAGCTATCATCAGCGGCTGCAATATCTGCTGGTGGACGAATATCAGGACATCAACTACGCGCAATACGTCTTCATTCGCACCCTCGCGTCGAAGCATCGGAACATATTCTGCGTGGGGGATGACGACCAGTCGATTTACCGTTGGCGCGGCGCCGACGTGGGCATCATCCTGCAATTCGAGCGCGACTACCCTGACGCCAAGATCGTGAAGCTGGAGCAGAACTACCGCAGCACGAAGAACATTTTAGACGCGGCTTATGAGGTCGTCCGGCGCAATATATCTCGGCGCGAAAAAGAGCTGTGGACGGAGAAGCCCCAGGGCGACGCCATCAGCGTCCACGAGACCGCGAACGAGCAGGAAGAAGCCGCGCTTGTCGCGGACAAGATTCTGCATGCCGTCTCCAACCGCCGGTTCAGCGATTTCGCCGTGCTGTATCGTATGAACTCCCAGTCGCGCTCGCTGGAAGAAGCGTTCATCAACCGCAAAATCCCCTATAAACTCGTCGGCAGCGTGCGGTTCTACGAGCGCAAGGAGATCAAGGACGTCATCGCCTACCTGCGCCTGGCGTATAACCCGTTCGAGACCATCAGCCTGCGGCGGGTCATCAACAATCCGTCGAGGGGCATCGGACCGACCACGCTTTCCAAATTAGAAGATTTCGCCGCCGAGAGGGGAATTCCACTTTTCGAGGCCGTCCGCCGGGCGGAGGAAATTGAGGAAATCTTGCCGAAGGCCAAGCGCGCGCTGAACGTGTTCGCCAAGTTCATCCTGTTCCTGCACGAAAGCCGGGAGCATTACGGCGTCTCGCGGCTGACCGTCGAGGTTTTAGAAAACACCGGATACGTCCGAAGCCTGCTTGAGGAAAAGAGTTCCGACGCGCGGTCGCGGGTAGAGAACGTCGAAGAGCTTGTCAGCGTGACGCAGCAGTTCGACGCGGAATCCGAGGAGAAGTCGCTGTCGAAATTCCTGGAGACGGTCGCGCTGATGTCGGACATAGATTCCTACGACGAGGCTGGGAACGCGGTGACACTGATGACGCTGCATTCGGCCAAGGGGTTGGAGTTCGACGTGGTATATATGGTCGGGATGGAGGAAGGGATATTCCCGCACAGCCGGTCGATGAACGACCCGGAGGAAATGGAAGAGGAGCGGCGGCTCTGCTACGTCGGCATCACGCGGGCGCGGGACGAGCTGCATCTGACCTACGCCTGGCAGCGTATGCTCCAGGGGATGACCAAGCGGGCGAGCAAATCGCGCTTCCTGCGTGACATCCCTGCGGATTTGCTGGAACGCCGTTCCACCGTCACAAGCGCCGCCCAACCGCTATGGCGAAGCACCCTGGAAACCAAACGCACGCGCTCGACCGCCACGTTCAAACCGGGTACAAAAGTCCTCCACAAACAATTCGGCAAAGGAATTGTCCTAAACTCCACCGGCAGCGGCGAAGAAGAACAAGTAACCGTCGCATTCGAAGCCGGCTTCGGAGTGAAGAAACTGCTGCTGATCTATGCGGGGTTGGAGAAGGTTTAGGATGATTCCGTAATAGGCGGCAAATCTACTAATAGAAGAAATAGGTATTTACTCACCTATATAGAGGGGTCGTTTAGAAGTGGATGCGTTTCAAGGCCAATTATGTGAGCAACAAAATGAGTGCGGGCGTAGAAGGCGCGCGATGTTGTTCCATGACCTTGTCCTTTTGTGCGAGGCTGAACCAATTTACCCATTCTGCCGGTAAGCGCTTCGAAGCCGGAGGTAATGAGCGTTTGTCGCACAATATTATAATCGTCTTTAACCAACTCAAACACCTCATGCTTATCGAGGTCGAAGTCGGATACGCTGTGGATGATAGAATGGTCTTCTAAACAGCTTTCAAACACGCGAGCAACGATCAATGCCTTGCGAAGCTTATTATATAAATGGCTTTCCTCAAATTCTTTTGCCATTACCTCCACAGGGTCTATCATTGTAATGGCCATGGTTTCCTTAACTTTCAGGTTCCCGCCCGAAGTACGCTTCAATGATATCAATTTGAGTTCCCACGAACCAAAATTCGGAGCGCGAGAAGAGTTTAGGGGTAGACCCAAACAGCGTTCAATTACATGCCCAGCCCAACCTTTGTTGATCTTTTCCTGCTTCCAGACCGTGATGCCATAGTAATCTGCCATCTGTCGCAGATCGGCGCCGATAAGTTGCGACAACCTAGCAGTTGCTTCTGTGCGATCCATAGTCTAGACTAATGCCTCCTCGCATTTGCTGATTTTGATGTCTTCTGATAATCTAAGCATGGACTGTGGCGGCTCAATTTCGTCCTTTAATCTCTTGATTGATAGATCTATGAATTCTTGATCAAGCTCAAAGCCGATAAATCCACGCTTGAGACGGGCTGCGACGACACCTGTTGTGCCACTACCACAGAAGGGGTCTAAAATACAATCGCCCGGATTTGAAGCTGCACGGATGATCCGATCCAGCAGAGCCTCTGGTTTCTGTGTGGGGTGCTTTCCATAGCGCTTCTCATTTTTCCCCGGCGGAGTAATTCGCCATAAGCTTTGCATCTGCTTGCCTTTAGTGGGATCTCCTATTGACTTCATTTCCTCATAATTGAACAAGTGGCGAGCTTTGTCATCTCGTTTAGCCCAAATAATAGTTTCAGTAGCATGCACAAAGTAACGACAGGATAGATTAGGTGGCGGGTTAACTTTGTGCCAGGCAATATCGTTAAGAATTTTGAAGCCAAGCGTTTGCATAGCGAATCCAATGCTATGGATGTTGTGAGATGTTCCACTGACGAATATTGTACCATTGGGCTTGAGGACGCGTTGACATTCACGAAGCCAAATAAGATTGAATTTATGCATCTCCTCAAAAGATCGCCCCTCATCCCAATGGCCTTTATTCACGCTAACCATACGTCCGCTATGGCAGGTGATCCCACCATTGGATAGAAAGTATGGAGGATCAGCAAAGACTAAGTCAAACAATTCGCGTTTGCATTTGCTCAGTAGATGTAAGGCATCGCCATGGTAAAGCCGGAGGTTATGGTCAGGATCGGAAAAAGCGTGGATGGGCGTGGCATATTCTGGTTTTGCCTCACAAACAACGAAACCGGAGTGCAGGTCTCTAGATTCTTCCTGTTCAAATATTTCTAGCATGTTAATGCATTCTCCCTAATCGGAAACTAGCATAAGTTTCAGAGGGGGTATTTTGCAGTATAAAGCCTCGGATGGGCTAATGGTGAATCCATAACGTAACGTATTGTAGCATGCCTGGGCTTACATGTCACTTGCTTTTGTATGCTTCGTTGTTTCGGGAGTTGAGGGTTGGCAGCCAAGCCTATGGGTCTATAGGAAAACGCTCGACCCAACCCGGAAATCCCGAAACCGCCGGACGCACAAACTCATGGCTCCATAGGCGTTATCTCCATCTCAACCGCATCTCCCATCTCGTAGAACCGGCAGCTTGAGTGTGGCCAATCCGCCGACTGCGTTACAAGCCCACGCCTTAGCGGGTTCTCGTGGATATAGTCAATCTTCACACCAACCTGATGCTTGCTCCATATCGCAATAGCGCGCACTTGCTCCTTCCACGCCGCATATCGGCATCCGCCGTTCGCGTGCGCCGCAATTACCCTTAGCGACTCGACATCTTCCTGTCGATCGAGCAGTTGGGGTATATGTCTGCCGGATCGCCCCCTCCACAGTTTGCAGAACTTATGCAAGACGCCTTCGGGCAAGTATACAAGTAGATGCAGATGATTGGGCATGATCACATAGGCGGTAAGTGACCCACCACACTTTTTGAGCGCTTCCGCTATGTCCCTACAAACCATTTCGCGTATGCTGGGACGCTCCAGCAGAGGCATCCACTCAGTAATTGTCGCGGTTATGTAGTAGTAAGCCGCTCCAGCGTCGAGGTTCTTCCATTTCACCCTACTGGTTTAGGCGCAAGGCCGCGTTTTCCCTGCGCATGTTTCGGGATTTCCGGAGCGCAGCTCACTTGGCCCCGATAAAGAGACATCTGTCCGCGCTCCTCAAATCCCGAAACAACAAACCAACACACCTCCCGCACCCGCCCCTCCCCACCACCCAAAACCCATCACCCATCACCCACCCCAAACGCCTGTTCGCTAAAATACCACAGAAATATCCCAGAAATATACCGCCAGTACCGATGTCAAAACGCCCCATGACAGGTACATGTACATGGGAGAGAAATTTAGTGATGAGTAACGAGCGATGAGCGATGAGTTAAAACCAACAACAACACTGACATCTGACTGCTATAAAAAGCTTTCTGATCATCTGTGTTTATCTGTGTCCATCTGTGGTTAATGATCCCTTCCACGAGGGAGAGAGGCGGAAAATAAAAAAAGTAATCAAAACGAATTATTCCCACGCTCAACTTGAGCGTGAAATCGTTTCGCAGAAAGCGTTAAAACACGGGTGATAATGGGTTGAAACGAATTAACTGATAGCTGATAGCTGTCAGCTGTCAGCTGTCACAGGTTTCAGTGTCTCAGCGATCCAGTAGGTAATAGCGCGGTCAAGGAGGGGGATTTCCCGGCGCATTGAAGTAATTTATAAGAGGATCGTTTCGGCGCCTACGGCGGAATGAACCTGTAACAATTGAAAGGAACGGATACCTGTGGCGGAAACAAAGAAACCGAACATTATCTGGATTATGGCGGACGATTTGAGCTGGGGCGATTTGGGATGCTACGGCCAGGAGCTTATCGCTACCCCGAATATTGACCGATTGGCGGCGGAAGGAGTGCGGTTCACAAGCTGCTACAGCGGTTCGACCGTCTGCGCGCCATCGCGGTCGTGTCTTATGCAGGGGCTGCACAGCGGCCACACTTCCGTCCGTGAAAACTTCGTCCAGTTCGAGCCTGGCCTGTTTTACCGCCCTTCGCTGACATCGGAAGACGTGACAGTCGCCCAGGTACTCTCAAATGCCGGTTACGCGACTGGCTTGTTCGGCAAATGGGGTCTTTCTTTGCAGGACCAGCCCGGAGCGCCGAACGATAAGGGTTTCGACGAGTTCTTAGGCTATCTCAACCAGAGGCACGCGCATAGTTATTACCCCCCGTTCCTGTGGCACAACCGCGAGCGGATTGACTTGCCCGAAAACACAGGATATAAGCATCTTCAGCCCAGTGAATATGATGAAAACGGGCGCATTATTCCGAACGGCGTCGCCGATCCAAAAGCGGCGCGGCATGCGTTCGAACTCTACGCCGAGCGGTCGCTCGACTTCGTGCGCGCCCATCATAATGAGCCTTTCTTCCTCTATTTAGCTTACACGATGCCTCACGGCGTTCAAGCAATTCCTGAGCTAGGCGAATACAAGGACCGCCCCTGGCCGCTCAAGCACAAAATCCATGCCGCTATGGTCAGCCGGATGGACAGCGCTGTCGGCGAGTTGATGTCCCTGCTTCAGGAGTTGGAAATCGACGATAACACGCTGGTCTTCTTCGTCAGCGACAACGGCTACAGCCTGGTCAACGCCGCGAAGAACCCGACTTTCGATGAGGTGTTCGATCACTCCGGGCCGTGGAATGGCGGCAAGGGGCGGCTGAACCAGGGCGGGGTGCGCGTTCCGGCAATTGCCCGCTGGCCGGGGCGGATCCCGGCAGGCGTCGTCAGCGAGCAGGTCTGGGCGTTTTGGGATTTCCTTCCGACTGCGGCGGAGGTGGCAGGCGCCGAGATTCCCAGCAAGTGCGACGGCGTTTCGATTCTACCTGCCTTGTTGGGTGAATCGCAACGGCAGCATGAATATCTATATTGGGAGTTCAACGCCGGGCAGGCGGCCCGAATCGGGCGATGGTGGGTCCACCGCGAGCATCCCGACAAACCCGTGCAGGTTTTCGACGCGGATAACGATCCTCAAGAGACCCGCGATTTAGCCGCCGAAATGCCGGATATAGTCCGCCAAGCCGAGACCATCTTCCGCGAAGCTCATATTCCCAATCCGCAAAATCCATCCCCCGGCGAACCGCTGGAGCAATGGCTTGCCCGAAGCAAACGAGCGGGCGTGGTTCTTGAGGAGAACGTGGATAGGTGATTGCCGACAGCTAGAACCCAAATCCCAGCGTCACTATCTTCTTTCCCGTGACTTTGAGCATGACGGAGCCGTCATCGGCAATTGATAGCCTTTCTTTCGGTTCTTCATTCATATTGGTTATTTCAGCCGATTTGGCGCCTCGGACGGTTATTTTGCCTTCAACCGTGCCATCCGTGGTGTTGAAGAATCGGACGATCAGCCGGTCGTCTTTCTCGGCCTTCTTGACCGCGCTTAAGATTAGTTCAGTTGGTTCGATTTGCACAAAACCCGATTCAGATGAAAGTTGACCGGCGTGTTCTCCGGTTTGGGTCGCGTGAAGCGGAGCGTTGTGCAGGTAAGCCTGTATCCAGACCTTCGCGTCTTGCCATGACCCGATATGGGGATAGATAGAATATTCGAAAACGTGCTTGCCGAGACATTGCGCGTCAGGCGTCGGCTTGTTGATATGTTCCACGTCCAGGCCGGCAAGATTAGCGACGCATCGCAGCAGGGTCAAACCGAGCGTCCGGTTTTCATCGTCGTAAAGCTCGTATTCCGGCAGGCCCTTGTTGATAACGCAAAGCCCGGATTTGCCGTCGTTTATGTCCACCCAGTTCAATTGGGGGCGGAATGTAGAGGCCAGCTTCTTGTCCCAGTCTTCGGGGATTTTTATCGGACGTGTTACCACGTCAAACTGGCTCTCCGCATGGGAGACATCGGTGTTAACGCCCGTTGGGAACAGCGCCCGCAGCCGGTGGTCTTTGACGTTGTTCTCTATTTCCGTGCGGATGTCGATCCTCGGAATTCCGCGTGTGACTGTTATATAGCTTATGATGTTGCAAGGAACTAGCTTCTCAGAGCGGGCGGAACAGTCTTCCGCCGCCGATTCCGGCAGCTTCATCGCCTGCTCGATCTTGATTGTTGCCGTGATTGGGCTGTTATAGGCAACCGATACCTTCGTATTTTGGGGATTGCTCAGTATGCGCGTATCATCTTTTGGCTTTATGTGCCGGTATTCGTCGCCGATGTCGCCCACGTCTTCGAACGAATTGAGATTGGAGAAGACCTTTTCATCGCTTAATAGCTGTACCGACAATGCGCCGTTTTCGACAAATGCCCTTACGAGTCCATTGTTGAGTTCGCCGTTTTTGTAAATATCCGGCGGCGCGGCTTCCGGCGTCCTTTCGGCTTTTACGATTTTATATGTCTTATAGCCGATGGCGGGAACGTCTTCGGCAATGAACTCGATCACGAATCTCCTTATCGTCTGGCCGTGGGTCAGTTTCCGCGGATGTATCACCTGCCGCAGCGCTTGTTGAACATCGACCAGTGTAAATGGAATGGGCTTGCCATCTGAGTCATACAACTTTATTGCAGCTACATCCAGGCTCGGATCGATTACCGCCAGTCCTCGGAACGGCTCGTTCAGCGGGAAGTCGATATTCGCTCGTACTTTATCCGTTCTCGTCCAAGAAAGGGGGTTGAAAACCACCAGCGACTCGGATTCCGTATCGATCTGATCCGCGAGATAGTCGAATGCATGCTCCGACAGCTTGTCCGCAATTTGCTGGACCTGCATGAACCGGCTTTCCATCTCGCGGTGGGCCTCATCGCAACTGCAGCCGCAAATCGAGTCGTGCGGGTGGTTCTTCATCAGCAGCCGCCATGCGTAGTCCAACTTGTGCCACGGATATTCCATCCCCAGTGACCAAGCGAACGACGAAGCTGGTTCGGTATATCGCTCCAATTGAGTCTGCGCGCGTTCGTTCCTCTGTTTCAGGTAAATGCGGGTGGAAAGAGTCCCGGCCAGCATGTGGCCCCAGTTATCTTCGCGGAGTTCGCCCCTGAAGACCTGCGGCGTGAATCCGGATTCCGCGATAGATTGCCTGATCGCTTCGATATACTCAGGCATCGTGCTATGGCAGATAGTATCGCCATCCTTCAGGCGTTCGCCGATGCGCCGGATTCCCAGCGCCACGTCCGGCTGGGCGGCCAAGTGGTCCACGCCGTTCATAAGAAGCAAATGCGGGGTCGCCGCTATTCGCGTCATGAAGTCCTTTATCCTTGCGATGAACGGGTCTATCTCATCCGGTTCCGTGGGAACGCGCTGGGCGTTATTGAACCACATCGCCATAACGCTGCTCAAAACCCGGCTGCCGTCCGGCGATTCCCAGATACACTCCATCTTTCTATCGCCGAGCACGTATATCCCGCGCCCAAATATCGCGTTGTCTATGTCGAAACCTCTAAGAATTTGCGGATATTGGGAGATCAGCCCGAACTCATCAGCGCAATATCCTATCCTCATCACATCGCCGAACTCCTCGGCCATACGGATTCCCACGATGAAGTTTCTGATGTGCGCCTCGCCGCTTACAAGAAAATGGTCGTTAAGCTGATACTTGGGACCGACAAGAATCCGGCCCTGTTTCGCGTATTCTTTCAGACGTGCTCTATTTCCCGGCTTGATCTCAAGATAGTCTTCAAGGATTATTGTCTGGCCGTCCAAGTGATAATATTTGAACTCCGGGTCCTTATCCAGAATCTCCACTAGCCGGTCGATGAGATCGACCAGCCGCATCCGAAACTCCTGAAACGGAAGATAGAACTCCCTGTCCCAGTGTGTATGTGAAACAACGTGCATTTTGTAACCCGGCATAACTCCTCCTCGGCTATTGTCAGACCCATAAACGCCGCGCGCAAACCCGATTCGCGCGCGGCGTTTCACAATCTTCTTATAGAATTTTATTCAACGAAAACGTCCGGAACACCTGCGGGGCGGCCTCGACAGGCAGAAAGTATCAGGCTACCGGACTTTTTCTAGAACAGCTTCTTTGTGCCTACAGACAACGTATAACCAGTCATGTTTAGACTAGGCGCTCCGATGAAAGGAGCGTCCACTTCTCCGGTGACCAAAAGCCGCAATTCCGCGAAATAGGCGCCTCCAAAATTGTATCCGGCGAAGAGCTGGCCCATGGGTTTTACGTTTTTTTCGTCGAAGAATTTGATTCTCATCAGACCGGCCCCGGCGCCATAGTAGAGGGAGTTACCGCCTTTTGCGTCACTTATCCATATCCGGCTGGCCGCAAACATAAGGGCTGAGGGGTTCGATACGCCACTGCCGTCAAAAAGCCCCAGTTCAGCCGTGGCGACGGTGCGACCCATTTCGTCATGTTTGAAATCATAGGTCAATTCTTCCACTATCCAGTTGTTATCAGTGATTGCACGGTCATCCGCGCCTGCGGGGCGGTAAAAGCCCAGTTTCAAGCCCATCTTACTGGGCTGATCATCTTCATACTGCGCCCAAACCATGGCGGGCGCCAGCGTCCCGATGATGATTGTCAGTAAGACGATAAAGCTTGCGATTCTCATTTAAAGTAACCTCCTATCCCTGCGACCATAAAAGGCCGACCATTACGAAGCATTCTAAGGTCGGGCTTGATTCCTGTCAACAAAAGTTTAGAGTTGTCCATTATTATGCGTATTGACGCGCATTGCGTTTTCGGGTATATTGATAATGTGGTAGAAAGGAGAAACCCAAAGGGATGACTTCCAAAGAGCTTATCCGATTGCTTAGGCAGAACGGCTGGGAGGAAACTCATCGCAGAGGGAGTCATATCAAGTTCTCCAAAGGTGGGAAAAGCGTGTCCGTGCCTTACCACAACAGGGATATGGCAGTCGGCACGGTTGAGCAAATTTTGAAACAGGCGGGGTTGAAATGATTTTCGGAGGTCACTATGAATAGAGCGAATTATACCTTCCCGGCCGTCTTCAGCTACGCGAACGATGGTATCACTATTACATTTCCTGATCTGCCCGGCTGCATATCGGAGGGGGAATCCGATGAAGAGGCTATTAAGAACGCCATGGAGGTAATGGAACTCTGGCTTGCTTCAAGCGAACTCGATGGAAGCCCTATACCTGAGCCGACGCATTTGTTGGAAGTAAAAACCAAAGAAGACGAGCGCGCGGTTCTGGTGGTCGCGGACATGACACGCGCCAGGCGCGAGATTCGCCCCAGGTATGTTAGGAAAAACCTTACTATTCCTGAATGG
>JAUSEB010000034.1 GCA_030650495.1 Armatimonadota bacterium
TCAGCGCGTAACCATAGGCCATACCGACCCCGTTGTAGTAGATGTCGGCCTGAACCGTATAGCGCTCGCCCACATGATATTTATCTTTCAGCTCATCGCCCACGCCGACCACCGTTATCGAAACCTCATGGCCGGGCACGACGGGATTTGCGTCCAAATCGCGTCCAAGAACTCTGGGGTGCCGGCTGCCCTGGGTTCTGAGCTTGATGTCGCTGAAGCAGATGCCGATTGCGTCCACCCGCGCGAGTAGCTCGCCGGGACCTGGGGCTGGAAATGGCAATTCCGTTGGCTTGCCGTCTTTGCCGAAGTTCTCAACCCCCGCCTGATACATACACCAGGCCAGAGTCGTCTTTGGCATCGTATAATCTACTTGTCTGTATTTTCTCAGGATGTCGTCCACTACCAATCTCCTCCGCCGCTATTCCTTGAACTGACGTTTTCTGTAATGCTCGTCCGGCCGCGTGTAGATTCGATCAACGTTTTCTTTAGTGAAATATCGCGGCCCGCCGAATATATATGTTCCGGCCAGGACTTTACACGTCTTTACCCACATCGCCGTTATCGCCTCTACTTCCTGCGCGTTTTCTCCCAGGCCGATGAAGCCGTGGTTTTGCATCAAAATGACCTTTGGCGCTATGCCCTGCTTATCCATGAACTCTATGCTCGCCTGGCGAATGGCTTTGGCTAACGGCGGTCCGGGGTCGATATATTCCAAAAAGACGGGTTCTATACCGCAATATACGATTTCATCTGGAAAAATCCGCCCGCTTACGATCTCCTTCGCCCTCTTTGAGCACAGGACTGAATTTACGGCGGTCGGGTGGGTATGGCCTACGAAGTTCACGCCCGGAAGCGTCAGCAGAAACGCATGGAAGACGGTTTCGATTGACGGCCTGGCCTGGCTGAAACTGTCGGCGCGCGCAGCCATCAGGCGGGATTTGATCTCGTCGTCGGTCAAATTGCCTTCTTCTAAAATCGCCAGAGCCGGCTCAAGGCGCACTTTCACGAATGAATCCCTTGTGGCCGTTGTAAGATAGCTCCCGCTTTGCTTGACGTAAAAGGTGTCTTCGTCAACTCGCGCGGAGGTGTTCCCCTCGCCCAAAATTACATACTCAGTCTCCGGTTTTCCGAGATTGAGCGACATACCGACCAACTGATCCAGGACTTCGTTGTTATCCATAAGCTCCCTCGACTCTCCGCTGGGTAGGGATTTCCGAATCCCTACCCCGAAACTGAATCCGGATTTCCGAATCTGGTTATATTACATACACGGTTTGTTTCGGGATTTCCATTCCGCTGCGCTCCATTCAAATCCCGAAACACCGGCAATAAGCTGTCAGCTGTCAGCTGACAGCTGACAGCTCCTCTAAAATCCCTCACGCTTGCTTCCCGCCAAGCCTGTACTGAGGCGCCGTGATTCTAACTTGCTCCTCGTATTTTTCCATTGAAGCGTTCAGGGCGACCGCCATGGCGTAAGCCACAAAGCCCGCGCAGGCGGCATAGCCGCGCCCGCTGACCGGGGCGCCGGTCTCAGCGTCCGCTATTTCGCAGCAAATGCCTTCGTCCAGCGGCGCGCGTTTCAGAAACTCCAAAGCTTTCTCCGTCCGTCCCATCAAAAGATCATTAGCCACCGAGAACAGCGAGATTCGCTTCGGTCCATCCGTCATCTGGGGCGTGTTAAGAGGATTCTCTTCCGAGTGAATCCAGCGGACGGTGTTCTTATACTGCTCCAGATCGGAATCGCAGAAATCGAGATACGGCAGCAGTTGCAGGCTCCCCTGCGGATTGTCGTACAGACGATGGCGGCCTTGAAGGTCGACCGACCACACGAACATTTCGCCGAATGGGCCTTCAACAATCGCGTGCTCCATAATGGCCCGCTTAACCCTCGCGGCATGCTCGGCTGTGTCGTCCCGGCGGTCCAAGTCCCCAATGCGCTCATATATCCTGCTCATATCTCTGAGCATGCGCCAAACCATGGCATTGTCATAAGTAACATACGGGTAAGTAGCAACATCGTCCGAGGGCAAAAGTGTCGTCTCATACAGCGGCACAACAGGATGTTTCTTGAGAGATAGTATCTCCAGAATATGGTTCACGCCGACCTGGATGCGCCGGTCGAACAGCATAGACATATCGCTGGTCGCTTGCACGTATCGCGACAGGGCGTGTATCGGCGCGACCAACTCGTCGAGTTCGAATCCCGGTTCAAGCACGACACCGTCTATAAACCTGCTGTGAATTCCCACGTTCTTCATCTGCACTGTGAAAGCATATTCCAGCATCCGCCGCGCCTGCTGCGGCTCAATGCTCAACACGGCAGGCAGGCTCCAGAGCATAGCGTCCCTGTCGCAGTAGCAGGCGGTCAATGGATATGTGGAGCTTCGCGAGGTGACCAGAATCTGCTCTTCCGTATCCAAAGTGACTCCCTGGGAAAAGAAATAGTTGTAGAACTGGTTCAGGTTCAAAATACACTCAAGCTCATTGTCCCCCGTGCGGAGAGAGTGTCTCCTAAGCCAGTCTATTGTAGTGTTAAGCAGGTCTTCATGCCCGCGCCTGGACAAATCGGCGGCTGACGAAACGGCGGATATTTCTTCCGGGCCAATACCGACATAGATGGCTAACATTATCTGCTCGCCTGGCTTCAATTTGAACTCGCGCGTTAGCGAATAACCTGCTGCTGTCCCGGGCTCAGCAGTAATCTCATGTTCGACCGATCTTATTTCGGTCCCGCCGCCGGAATCCGTGAATAGTTGAACTTCCATAACCTCAGATGGGCGAAACGCGACAGCGAAATGCGGAGCGACCGATTGGAATTCCACGAAGGGCATGCCCAACCACTGATTGATTGCGGCCCGGCGAACACCGATCATCGGTTTTGCGGTGTATGTGGCATGGCATGTCTGGCTCCAACATCCCTGCCATCCTATCCGCGCTGAAACGGCGCTGGTCGATTTGGACTCGATCTGGAGCGTATACACAAGCCCGCGCGATTGCAGCGGAGCGAATATGTGGCCCTGAAGCTCATATTTTTGCTCTGTAAGATGAAAAGCGGGAAGCCAGTTTTCATCCTGGCGCCACACCGCCTTTTCCAAATTTGTTGGGATTCCATCCACGCTGACAACAGGCTGCAGAAATGGTAAGTCCCGATCGCCGCTTATCTCGACGGAAGCTCGCAGGCCGCGGTGGAGGAAACTGATTGTTTCGATCCCGCAGCGTTTGGTCGATATATCGGGTATGGAGATCAATTCGTTTCCGGTTGACAGTCGTGTGGGGTTTATATTTGGCATAATACTTCCGAGCGCTCCATTACTATTGGTAAGTTATTTAGGAGTTAGAAGTTAGGAGTTAGAAGTTAGAATAAGAATTTTCACCCTCACCCCAGCCCTCTCCCTCAAGGGAGAGGGGGAGGTCAATCCTCAAACTCCAACCCATCCAACACCTAACACCCATCACCCACTCACATTTTCCTCAGCGCCAGGCCGCTGATGAGCTTAGGGTAGAAATACGTCGCCTTCTGGGGCATCTTCTCACCAACTCGCGCGACTTCCAGCACCGACTCTACTTTGATCGGATTCAGAAGGAACGCCATTTGGAACTCGCCCGATCTGACTCGAGCTTTCGCTTCCTCTTCATCCCTGGTGTAGGCAAGATTGATCTCATTCTTCAGGCAATACTCGTCAATTTCCAGAGTGTCTTCAAGGATCAGGTTGTGAAGAATGGTCAAATCCAGCTCGCACAACGCGCGTGGTTTGTCGATCAACGTCTGTGGTTCCGCGCGCAGCGTAAGTAAATGCGCGTCTTCATCAGTAATAAGACCTATAGACTTGCCTCCGCGCTTAGCCATTGCGCCAGTCACGTTATTGTAAGCTACGCTTTCGACGTTGAACAAGGAGCTCAGCATCGATAACAGGCCGGACGCCATGTCTTTCGGCAAATTACCGACCATCCTGTGAGTGGGGAAGATAGTGACGTCTTTGCCATATACATTAACTATGGTCATAAGAACGTAATCATAGGGCTTATCACCGTTGGCGGATGTGTCGAGAGCGCGCATCTCATCACGGTAAGCCAGGCTCGTTTCGTACCTATGATGGCCGTCGGCTATTACTATTTCCTTATCCGCCAGGAAGCCTGCCACTTGCGCAATCCGGCGCTTGTCTTTTACAATCCATAGCCTGTGATGGACTGAGTCCTTGTCGATCGCTTCAGCGGCTGGAGTTCCGGCGGCGCAATTATCCAACATCGGCGTGATTTCCTGATCGGGATCGGGATATAAGCCGTAAATGGAGTCGTAATTAGCTTGAGTTGTCCGAATCAATTTGATCAAATCAGACTTGGGCTTGGCCAGAGTGTTTTCGTGCGGCAGGATCACTCCGTTCGCGTAATCCTCGATTCGAACCAGAACGGTAAAACCACGGATGACAAATGTGCGTCCGGCCTTTTTATATTTCTGCTCGTAAACATACACCGCGGGAGTTTCATCCATTTCCAGGACGCCATCTCTCAGCCACTGGTTCAGATACTGTTTGGACCTGGTGAACCTGTTGTTGGACCGGTTGTCTTTCGGACGCTCTTCCCCAAGGATTAGGCGAACGAAGTTATTCGGATGCCTTTCGTGATAAAAGATGCGTTCGGATGGGGAAATCACATCGTACGGCGGGCTTACAACAGCCGATAGGTCGCCTACCAAAGAAGGATTATACCGCATTCCCTGAAAGGGACGTATGATCGCCAAAGAGTTCTCCTGCTGCTCTGAATTGTGTTCACCAAACCCGGTAATTATAGCATGGACCGGGGCGCTCTGAGAACCCGCCTGAGTCGGGCGGTTGAGGGTTGAAGGTTGAGGGTTGAGGGAATCCTATCTTTCGGCTTGTTCTTTGAAGCCGAAGCCTGAACCGTTGTTTCGGGATTTGAGTGGAGCGAAGCGGAATGGAAATCCCGAAACAAGCCACGGATGTAATGTTGAATGTTGAAGGAGAGAGTGTTGGAAGCAATACCTTAAACCTTCAACATTCAACTATCTCATCGCTTATCACCAGCTTTTCCTTCTCTCAACTCTAAACTCTGGTGGAATTCATCTATTGACATAGGAATATGGAATGGATAAGATGGGTATAAGGAATATACCCTGGGGGGTATACAGAGGGTAGAATATGGCTCAGGATACTCAGGCGGATGTTATATCGCGCCTTAGGAAAATCGAAGGGCAAGTGCGCGGGCTTCAGCGCATGATAGAAGAGAATAAGGATTGCGCTGAAGTAGTGAATCAACTGGCGGCGGCGAGGCAGGCTCTCGACCGGGTAGGCTTTCTCATTTTGACCCACCGGCTGGAGGAATGTGTTAGAAAGCGCATGGAGAACGGGGTGGATGCTGATGCCGCTATGAATGAAGCGATGAAACTATTCCTGATTCTTGCGTGAATCATCTCTGTTAAGTGGAGGAAATCTGCAATGAGCAAGCGTGCGTTTTTGGTGGCTGCCATATCATTTCTGGCCGGAGCGTTGGTGTTTAATATGTATCTTCGTGGAAGGGAGACAAAAACAATGGGTGAGGTTGTGGAAGTTACCCAGGTGACATTTGAGGAAGAAGTAAGCGAGTCGGACACGCCCGTTTTGGTCGATTTCTGGGCTCCATGGTGCGGGCCGTGCAAGATGCTCGCTCCAGTGGTGGAGCAACTGGCGGGCGATTATGAAGGGCGGTTGAAGGTCTTTAAGGCCAACACGGATCAGAATCCTCAACTGGCAGGCGAGCACGGTATCAGGAGCATTCCTACGCTGATATTTTTTAAGGATGGAAAAGAAGTCGATCGTGTAGTGGGTGTCCAGTCGAAGAGCGCTCTTGCAGGAAAGATTGACGCCGTAATTGGAGACGGCAAGAACTAGGCATTTTTGGAGACCGATAAGATGAAAATCGCAATAGGAATTGTTCTTGGCGGTTTGATAGGCTATGGTCTGAGCATCGCCGGCAGGCACATCGGCAGCACGTGAGGCCTTACCTGCAATCCCTATGTAGCCGTGGCTCTTGGCGCGGTGATAGGGTTGCTGATTGCCCTTGGACAGGGCGGGTAAAGCCGGGAACGCCGCGGCGAGCGTTCCCTATGGAGATTGATATGTAGGGAATGGACGCCGTTCCATTCCCAAGACGATTAAGGACCGCCGGCAATTGGCTTAGAGTGGAGGATATTATGCCCAAAGCGAAGGTGACCCTGGTCTCAGGGATGAAGTTTCGCGGGGAGGCGGAGTCAGGCCATTCGGTCACGATGGACGCTTCGTCGGAATTCGGCGGAGGAAACGCCGGTTTCCGTCCGATGGAGATGCTTCTGACCGCATTGGGCGGATGCACCGGGATGGATGTGATCAGCATTCTGCGTAAAAAGCGGCAGGTCGTGACCCATTACGAAGTTCATGTGAGCGGGGAGCGAAGTTCTGAGCATCCCAAGGTGTTTACAAACATAAAGGTAGAGCACATTGTTCGAGGGAAAGGGATAGATCCTGCTGCGGTTGAGCGGGCGGTCGAGTTATCGAGCGCCAAATACTGCTCGGTCATTGGGATGCTTGGAAAAGCGGCGGACATAAATACCACGTATCAAGTGATAGAGGACACGGCGCCGAACTCTTTAGTAAACCAGATACTTCGGGACGAAAAACGAGTCCCGAAGGATAACAAGCCAAATCCCTATACTTCGGCTCGTTCTTTGGAGCCGAAGACAACGTAGCCTTGTTAGCTTCGGCTTCAAAATGGGCGTGTTCAAAAACCGTCATTCCGAGGAGGAACGACGAGGAATCTGCTTTTCGGAGACTCTGAATCGTGCTTAAAAGCAGATTTCTCGCTTCGCTCGAAATGACGTGTCGTGCCGTCCACCGGCTTTTTGAACACTCCCAAATACAAGCCGAAGCATAGGAAAACGAGTCTCGAAGGATAGCAACTTGACACGTTCAAGAGCTGACAACTGACAGCTTAATCCAACAGAGACTTCCACAGACTCACATACTGTTCGGCGGAATTGCGGATGTCGAACTTTTCCTGAACCACGGCGCGGCAGTTTCGGCGAACTTCGGCGCGATTCGGCGCATCGACCGCCGCGTCAATAGCTTGCGGTATGGTCTCCATCGAATCGGTGAGATAGCCGGCGCTTCCATGCTCGATGACCTCCTCGACACCCGAAGCCTGAGTCGTGATCACGGGGGTTCCATAACTCATCGCCTCAAGCCAGGTGAGCGGAGGGGCTATGCTGACATCGGGGCGGCAGCTTGGCGAGTAGAAAAAGTCGGCTGAGGCCAACACAGTCTGGAAGTCCTGCAAATCGCCATAGACTTGAACGCGTTCAGCTTCGAACTCTTTGAACTCCGCCGAGAAACACAGCGGCTTGAATGAGAATACGAAATGGCAGTCAGGTCTTTCGGCGGCTATTTTGCGCGCGGAAGAGATTGCGGCTTCGAACTCAGGGCGTTGAATGTGCAGGATAAAACCCGACCATAGTATGAGGTTGGCGCCGGTAACCACGCCGAGCCGGTCGCGAACAGCCTTAGCAGCCGCCGGGTCAGGCTCGGCATCCGGGGGCATTACTCCCCACCTGATGACCGTGACCCGGTCCTTGGGGAGTCCTGCTTCCATAAGCTGCTGGCGGCAGGACTCGGAATAGGCGACCGTAGTGTCCAGCCCCAGCATCGACGCGCGGATGTAGTTCTCATACATCCTTCCGCCGTTGTATCTAATCTGGGAATTGGTGAACTTGACCTCAGGAATTCGACTCTTAAGAAACCTCATAGCCGGTCCCATATTGTCCATAAAGTGGATAATATCGATTTTTTCGGACTTGACGATTTCCTTGATGGTCCGCAAGTTGCGCACAGTAGTTAGGAGGAGTTCCATAGAATCCCTGGCGCGGTGATGCTTGTGCTTGTAGTCCACGGCGTCGCCTCGAATGGCGAAAAAGCGGTCGGAGCCGCCGAGGTGGAAGGAGCGTTTGAGATTTATGATCTTGAGTCCGCTTGGGGTTTCGGAGACGCCTGTCCGGTCGTTTATGGAAAGCGCGATGAGGCGCGCGCCGCGTTCTTGAAGAAGCGGCGACATGCGAATCCAAAAGTTTTTATCCCCGGCGACCGTGTGCGGAAAAAATCCCACACCCACCAGCATCACATTCAGGCTCATGCTGTTAGTATTTTAACAGGAGAGTCGGTGGACTCACAAGAGGGTATGGGTTCAGTCTTCCGCGCACCGTCATTTCGAGCGGAGCGCAGCGGAGTCGAGAAATCTGCTTTTGGAACTAGCTTTCAGCTATCAGCCGTCAGCTTTCAGCTGAAAGCTGATAGCTGACGGCTGACGGCTGATAGCTTATAAAGAAAAGCAGATTCCTCCACTTAGGTCGGAATGACGGGCTACCAAAGTTTGAACTGTTACGCCAACTGAGGAACCGAAACGGCGCATGCATAAGACATATTTGAATGGAAATCCGTTTGTCCGGGCGTGATACGGGATTAGGAATACGACCATGAAAACGACTTTTCCTATAGTCGCTCTGGTTCTCATCTTGATTGGCGGGGTGGCCGCCGGGCAGGAACGCGTGAGGGAGATCACCGTTCCCAGCGCCTCGACCGCGCCGCTTATAGACGGCACGATGAGCGAATCGGTTTGGAATAAGGCGGCGCGTATACAATTAGGCCGGTGTGCTGGTGTGAACGCGCCGGTCGTGCCCACTTTCAGCACGATGGTTTTGCTCTTGTGGGACGCCCAATATCTCTACGTTGGCTTCAAATGCAATGACAAAGACATTTGGTCCACCTACGACAAACGCGATATGCCGCTGTGGGAAGAAGAGGTCGTGGAGGTCTATCTTGACCCATTGGGAAAAGGCGAGCATTACAAAGAGTTTGAGGTTAATCCATTGGGGGCGCTCATGGATTTGGACATTCCGCGAGCCGTGGATGGGAACCCTGGCGATTGGAAACCGTCCGCGCGCTGGAACTCGCGGGGGATACGATGGAAAACGCGGGTCTTGGGGACCTTGAACAAGCGTGACGACCGGGACACAGGCTGGGTGGTGGAGATGGCTATCCCGCTGCGAGAGTGTGCGCCCACGGGCGCAGGCGTTAGAGTTGGAGACATTTGGCGCGCTCAGTTTTTCCGCATCGACCGCAAAACACTTGGGGATGCGAACGCCGAGTTTCTGACCTGGTCGCCAACGGACGTATTTCATCGCCCGGAGCGGTTTGGGATTATTCGGTTTGGCGCTGGTGTAGGAAAGTGGCGTTGAGGCAGGGATGCGCGTCAATAAGAGAGAAACATGTTGTGACTGCCTGCCGTTAGGTGTTAAGGCGGTTTTGCAATCTATTAGCCATATAAATTAAGGTGATGCTTATGTCAAATCCAAAAGTTACCGCTCCGGGTCTTATTGAGATGAAGGCTCGCGGGGAGAAGATTACCGCGCTGACGGCTTATGATTATCCGACGATCAGGCTGTTGGAACAGGCGGAGATAGACATTGCGCTGGTGGGGGATTCGCTGGGGAATGTCGTGCTGGGATATGATACGACGCTTCCCGTGACCATGGAAGAGATGCTGCATCATACCAAGGCGGTTGCTTACGGCGCGGATCGAGCGCTGGTGGTGGTGGATATGCCGTTTTTATCCTACCAGATTTCCGGCGAGCAAGCCCTGATGAACGCGGGACGGTTTTTGAAAGAAGGCGGCGCGGCTGCTGTTAAGCTTGAAGGCGGTATGGAGATGGCGGAAACCGTCCGGCGGCTGGTGGACGTGGGAATTCCCGTTATGGGCCATTTGGGGATGACGCCGCAGTCGGTTCACGCTCTCGGAGGGTATAAACTGCAAGGGCAAACCGATGAAGCCGTGGAGCGGATAATGCAGGGAGCAGAGTCGCTGCAAAACGCCGGCGCATTCGCTATCGTGTTGGAGATGATCCCGGCGCATGTGGCGCGGCAGGTGACGGAAAGCGTGGATGTGCCCACGATAGGAATTGGCGCGGGGCCTTATTGCGACGGCCAGGTGCTGGTCATTCACGATATGCTCGGATTATACGACAAGTTTACGCCCAAGTTCGTGAAGCAGTACGCGCAGCTTGGAAATATAGCCGTCGATGCGATCAAGCAATACGCGGCGGAAGTGAAATCCGGGGAGTTTCCGGGGCCGGAGCAGAGCTATTGAGGCGTGGTTCGTAGAGCGTCGTCCGTAGTCCGTGCGGTTGATCATAAAATGCAAATAGTTCATACGATTGCTGAGATAAGGAAGCTTGTTGGGCCGGCGAGGGCGGAAGGGAAGCTCGTTGGCCTGGTTCCGACCATGGGGGCTTTTCACGCGGGGCATTTGGCTTTGATGAGCCGTGCCCGGCATGAGTGCGGCTTCGTGGTCGTCAGTATTTTCGTCAATCCCGCACAGTTCGGCCCTTCGGAAGATTATCAAAAGTATCCACGCGATCAAAAATCCGATGCGGAGAAGGCGGAGGTCGAAGGTGTGGATGTGATCTTCGCGCCGTCGGTTGAGGAGATGTACCCGGAGGGTTTTGGCTCTTATATAGAGGTTGTGGGGCTTACGGAAACGCTGGAAGGGGCGGTCAGGCCGGGGCATTTTCGCGGCGTCGCGATCGTAGTGGCCAAGCTTTTTAATATAGTAGCGCCTGACAATGCCTACTTCGGCATGAAAGACTACCAACAGCTCAAAGTCATTCAGAAGATGGTGAGGGATTTGGATTTCGACTTGGAAATCATTCCTGTTCCGACAATACGCGAATCCGATGGGCTCGCGATGTCTTCTCGCAACGTTTATCTCGACACAAAAGAACGCGCGGCGGCCACTATTCTATACCGTGCGTTGGAATTCGCCAAAGAGCGTGTATTGGAAGGTGAACGATACCCGGCGGCGCTTGAGGCGGCGATCCGGCGGTTTATCGAACAAGAGCCTCTTGCTAAAATCGACTATGTCGCAGTGGTTGACCCTGATACGCTGGAGAAGCTTGAGAAGATTGGGGCTTCGGTTTTAGTGGCGTTGGCGGTTAAGATTGGGAAGACCAGATTGATTGATAATAACGTTATCTTCGGCTTCAAAGAGGGAGCGTTCAAAACGCCGATTCCTCTGTAGCTCGGGGCCTTGTGCCCCGTCTGCTGAGCGTAGATTCACTACCGCCGACCGGCCACAAGGGCCGGGGCTACGGTTTTAAACACTCCAAGAATAAGCCGAAGGATAGACTGAAGGGTTTTTATGGAATACAGGCTGCTTGGACGAACCGGCGAGAGATTATCCATCGTTGGGATGGGTGGTATTGTCGTAAAAGGACTGCCTCAGTCTGAAGCGGATATGATAGTGGCGGAGGCCATCGAACGCGGCGTCAACTATTTCGATGTCGCGCCAAGTTATGGAGACGCTGAGGAAAGGCTCGGCGGAGCGCTCAAGGGCAAACGTGACGGGGTGTTCCTGGCGTGCAAGACGGGGGCGCGGACTTGCAAAGAAGCGATGGAGGAGTTGGACAGAAGTCTGAAACGGCTTCAGACCGACTGCGTTGACCTTTACCAGATGCATGGCTTGGACAATCCCGGCGAATTGGATATTGCGTTGGGGCCGGGTGGAGCGCTGGAAGGTTTTGTCGCGGCGCGAGAGGCAGGAAAGGTCAGATATATCGGCATAACGGGACATTCCGTGGAGAACTTGAGCAGGGCGGCGCGGACATTACACTTCGATACCGCGCTATTTCCGGTTAATTTCGCGCAGTTTGAGATGGAGAACCGCGGGCCGGAGTTCGTGGAGCTTGCCAAAAGCATGGGGGTTGGCCGGTTGGCGATAAAGGCCGCGGCTAAGGAACGCTGGGCCGAAGGCGAGGAGCACACTTCGCCAAATTGCTGGTACAAGCCGCTGGCGGATAAAAATCTATTTGGGCTTGCGCTGCGTTATTCACTATCTCAGGATATTACCGCCGTTCTACCGCCGGGCGACCCGCGTCTGTTCAGGATGGCTTTGGATGTAGCTGGCCGATTTGAACCTCTTGACGAATCAGGGATCGAGGAACTACGCAAGTCTTACGGCCAATTCACACCGCTATTCGTGCCTTCGGGAGTGGCGTAGGAATTTCCAAATGCAGACAAACGCCTGCTTTGGCAACAGTTTGTAGGGGCGAAGCATCTGCGTTTGTTTCTGATACAGTGTGCGGAGTCGTGGGGCAGAATCTTCGCCCCTACGGTTTAACGACGATTTCTCCACATTTGACACGCACCCGGGGAAGTGTTGCAGCTTGACACTACCCTCCAAGCGCCGCGATAATCGAAGTGTTCCTAATTCGCCTAAGTAGGACATTAGAGTGACAACGCTATTCCATCAATCGATCGAAAAAGAGCTTGCCTGGGCTGTTGACCGGCTGCGGAAAGCGGGAATTGACACGCCGTTTCTCGACGCCGAGGTCTTGATGTCTCACGTAACCGGATTATCAAGGACACAGTTGATCGCAAATCCTAAGCGGGAGTTGTCCCAAGAAGAGAGCGCTCGTTTCCGTGAGTTGGTCGGTAGGCGGTGTGAGAGATTTCCCCTGCCATATTTGACCGGTAAGAAGGAGTTTTGGGGGCTGGAGTTCGAGGTCAATCCATCGGTTTTGATACCCAGGCCGGAGACGGAGCTTTTGGTTGAATTCGTAATTGAATGGCTTGGAGATCGTCCCGCGATTATTGCGGAAATCGGCGCCGGTAGCGGGGCAATCTCCGTGGCGCTTGCGAAGGCGCTTCCGCGGGCGATGGTTTACGCGACGGAGATTTGCCCGGATGCCGCCGCAACCGCAACCCGTAACGCTAAACGGCATTTGGTTGATGATAGAGTCAAGGTGTTATTGGGCGATTTGGCTAAGCCGCTTTTAGATGAGGGTTTGGAGGGAAAAGTGGACGCATTGGTATCAAATCCTCCTTATGTTCACAGCGAAAAGGCGGAGGATTTGCAGCCGGAGGTTAGATGCGAGCCGAGCCTGGCGACGGTCGCCGGACCTGATCCCCTGCTCTTTTATCGCAGGATCATTACAGAAGGCCGTTCTTTGCTTGCGCCGGGCGGTCGAGTGTTCTTTGAGATAGACCCTGGATTGGCCGAATTCATTGCGGAGATTGGCGAGCAGAATAAGCTTCGATTCGTGGAAATGCGGCGCGATTTGGCGGGACTGGAAAGATTGGTGATATTGGAATGCGAATCTTCAAAGTAGACCCGGACAACCCGGACCCAATAGCGATTCGGGAGGCGGCTGAGGCTATTCACGGTGGAGGTCTGGTTATCTTCCCAACGGAGACTGTCTACGGCCTTGCAGCAAATGCTCTGAACCCCGATGCTGTGATGGGAGTGTTCCTGGCGAAAGGCCGGGCTTTTGGATGCCCGCTGCCGGTGCAGGTAGGAGATAAGGCCAAGATCGGAGAAGTGGCAGTTGAGCTGTCCGAGGCGGCAATCCGTCTTGCGGAGCGGTTCATGCCCGGCCCAATCACGCTTATTGTCCGGCGAAGCTCTATCATCCCGGACGTGGTAACGGCGGGAGGGGCAACCGTAGGAGTTCGGATACCGGATGACCCGGTTGCGCTTTCGCTGCTGCGCGACGCGAACACGCCTATTGTGGCTACCAGCGCGAACATCTCCGGGCAATCGGAGCCGCGCGACGCGGAAGAGGCTATCCGGCAGGTCGGGGCGCTTGTGGACGTTGTTCTGGACGCGGGGCCTGCGAAATACGGCGTCGCTTCGACGGTTATCGATACGACCGTCACACCACCGCGAATAGTGCGCTTGGGCGCGATTCCGATGGAAGAGATTCGAGAAATTGTAGGAGAATTGATTGAGTAGTAGTAAACCAAATGCGCCGCGCATCCCGACGGCGGAAAGTAAGATTAAACGAAGGTCGGAGATACGAAACATCATCCGAAGACTGCAAGCGGATGGAAAGACGGTTGTGTTCACCAATGGCTGTTTCGACATAATGCACGTCGGCCATATTCGTTATTTGGAAGAAGCCAGGCGGCTGGGAGATTGCCTTGTGGTAGGGGTGAACACTGACGATTCGGTCAGGGTGCGCAAAGGTGATAAGAGGCCGATTGTTTCACAGTTCCAGAGGGCTGAGGTTGTGGCTGCGCTTGCCTGCGTTGATTACGTGACGCTGTTTTCCGAGGCAACGCCTGTCGAGATTGTCGACGAACTCCGCCCTGATGTTCATGTAAAAGGTGGGGACTATACGCTGAGCCAGATGCCTGAGGCGCCGGTTGTTGAGGCGTATGGCGGGAAGGTCGTGCTTGTGCCCGTGATTGAAGGATATTCGACTACTAAGATAGTGGATAGAATCCTGGAAATAGCCGAAAAGGGATAAACCTCGGATGTCATTACCTAATATAACAGCCATTATTCCGGCAAGGATGGCGTCAACCCGGCTCCCCGGCAAACCGCTGCTGGATTTGTGCGGCAAGCCGATTATCCAGTGGGTTTATGAGCGTGCAATCGCCGCAAATTGCTTCGATATGATACTGGTCGCGGCTCCGGATAAAGAAATTATCGACGCTGTTGAGGGCTTCGGCGGCAGGGCTGTCCTGACTTCCCCAAATCATCGCTCCGGCGCTGACCGCCTGGCCGAAGTCTGCGGCAAGATGGACGTCGGCGACATTATTATCAACATCCAAGGTGATGAGCCGCTTATAGACTCGCAAGCCGTCGCTGAACTGGCGGCGTCGCTGGCGCAAGACGGCGCTATTCAGATGGGAAGCCTGATGCGGCCACTTGGCGAATCGGACAACCCGGACGACCCAAATCTCGTCAAAGTCGTGGTCGATTGCGACAGCTTCGCGCTGTATTTCTCCCGCTCGCGTATTCCTTATGTGAGAGACGTGGGAACCATGTCGCGAGTATACGGCCACATCGGCGTCTACGCATATCGAAAAGATTTCTTGCTCAAGTACGCTTCGATGGCTCCGACGATGCTGGAAAAAGCCGAGTCGCTGGAGCAGCTTCGAGCAGTGGAAAACGGATATAGAATCAAGATGATCGAAACGGAAACTAAGCCCATCGGTGTTGACACTCAAGAAGATTTTGAGCGAGTCCAGGCGCTGGTTTCCGGTGGAGGATTATTATGACAAGGCAGATTGACATTGGCGGCAAATTAGTTGGCGGAGGCGCTCCGTTTGCGCTGTTCGCGGGACCATGCGTGATCGAGAGCCAGGATATGTGCTTCGAGATCGCGGCGGCTGTCAAAAAAATAGCGGACGGCCTGGGGATTCCATATATATTCAAAGCGTCGTTCGATAAGGCAAATCGAACGTCCATCAATTCGTACCGTGGTCCCGGTATGGAGCGGGGACTTGAGATACTGGCGGCGGTGAAATCGAAATTCGGGCTGCCGGTTTTGACCGACGTTCACGAAGTCATTCAAGTGAAGCCTGTCGCGGAAGTCGTGGACGTGCTGCAAGTCCCGGCGTTCTTGTCCAGGCAGACCGACCTCCTGATTGCCGCCGCTGAAACGGGCAAGCCTGTCAATATCAAAAAGGGCCAATTTCTCGCCCCGTGGGATATGCGAAACGCCATCGATAAAGTCGTCAGCGCGGGAAATGAAGATATACTCTTGACAGAAAGAGGAGCGTCGTTCGGCTACAACACGCTCATCGTGGACATGTGCGCTTTGCCAGTTATGCGGGCTTACGGTTATCCCGTGGTCTTCGACGCCACACACAGCGTACAGCGTCCGGGCGGGATGGGCGCTTCGTCGGGCGGACAAAGGGAGTTTGTTCCCGATTTAGTAAGAGCCGCCGTAGCGGTCGGCATCGACGCGCTGTTCCTGGAAGTCCACCCCGACCCTGAAAAAGGCCTATCCGACGGCGCAACCATGCTCCCCCTTGCGGATTTGCCATCCGTCCTGAAGCAGGCGAAAGCGATTGAGCAGGCGGTTAGGGATATCCGATGATACTGAGGAATGAATAGCATTATTGGGACGTCCGTAAGGATACCTAGAAGTAACCTAGCTCCAAAACATCATCTTCGATTAGATCCTCATTCTTTATCAACCGAGATATTTTCTCAATGAAGCGCTCGAACATGTCAACACTGAGGGGGTGGTCCAAAAGGTATTTCTTATAGATTTGTCGGCCAGCTTGGCGTCCGGTAAATGTACTATAAGCATGTCGAACATTTGAATTAACACGTTTTGCTTTGCGCAGGATGATAACTTCGTCAATATCTGTTGGAGCCGTGCTGACAGGCGTCATGTCTAGCCATTCACATAAAAGAAAATACTTGGCTCCTGTAACCGCGCACTTAACATCGTGAGCTGTGGCGCAAGCCTCCTGAAACATAGTTTTGTCGAGGTTAGTCTTGCACTCTGCAGCAACATACGCTATTCGAGCTTCCCTATCAACCGACACAGCAAAGTCGGGCGTGTGAGATGCTTTGAGGTACAGAGGTAAGCATATTGCAAAGTCTTGGTTCTTTGTCCGCACACTGAATCCGCTGAGGTGTTCGGCTGTATTCAAAGACGAATTGAAGTATACAGAAGATAAAGACGTAGAAGGGCCGACCTCTAACTTGCGGCTAAATATCTGGGGACCCAAACACTTGACAGCCAAATGCGGCAGGAACTCCTCTATTACGCTGTTATCCAGCTTCAATTGGCCTTTCTGTCTATGAAGGAAGTCGTTTTCGCTATCGAAAATCACATCTATGTCTAGATAGAGGCGATAGTCATTTAGAAATGCCACCATTTGACGGATGGCGTTGGCATCACAACCCTCTACTTGTTTCAACTGGTCTATCCATTGATAATACCGATCTAGCGCTTGTTTGATTCTCAGCTTGTCTGACGACGGAAGCTTCTCGTTTTCTAGTGTGGCGTTCAGTTTCTCCAGGTGTGGTGTTGGGAAACTAATCATCAATTAACTGCTCCCCTCTATGTTGTTCCGCAAGTTAAGCGTCCCATACATTGGTGATGGGTGGACTGAGGTGGCTTTCAAGAGAGCTGCTTGGATGTCCTCCTTCGACTCGCAGGGAGCTTCCAAAAGCGATTCCAGTAGTGCCTGGTGTGCTACACACCTGGCTTTTTCTTCGACATTGTAGTCGTCTTGATCTGTGCGTGCAAAGTGCAAAATATCCTCATATACACGTAGTCCAAATCTGTTGTAAAAGACCCGCTCTTGGCGCATTTCGATCTCAAGCCCGGCACATTGTTTAGCTAGACGCGCTACTATGTCACCATTGTAGAATGCAGTGCCACGAACATTTGTCTCTCTGCCAAGCACAGCAATAATGCGGCCTGATGATATGCACACTCGACGCATCTCAACAAGCGCCATAGCCATATCGACGCAGTATTGAATAACCGTGAGAAATCTATTCCCGCGATTCTTTCGGTTCGACCCAATCTCAGAACGAGCTACGTCCAATAGGTTCCATCCTATCGCTTCGGTCGAACGGCGGAATTGCTGGTGATAATTTTGGACGTTTATATATGGAGGCGAAGTGATAATCAAATTGACGCTTTGGTCTGAAATTGGCAGATGTCTGGCATCGCAATTGAATATACGGATTGGTCTTTCCGATATGGGCAAAGAAAGCACTTGGCGTGCTAACGTTTTCCAAACACTATAAAGCCTGCTCTCGTTAAGGTCCGGCTTCCAGAAGTCGAGTAAGACAATCAGCGCCTCCAATAATATCTTATGTGCAGTATTATTCACAGTCCCTTGGAGTCCACAGAGTCTAGATATAATTTCGCCCCGCTCATAAACACAGATTGGAGCGCCCAACATAGGCATTGATCGTGGGAGAACGTCTCGAAGCATCGCGGACACTCGCTCGACACAGGTTCTTCTTGTTTCTAGGTCTACATTGATGAAGCGGTATACCTGTGCCATTAGATAAGCCGCCGGGTTGATCTCGGTTCCTAACGCTTCCATTTTTAGCCTGCCAGCTTCGTGAAGCACTGTGCCACTTCCAAGAAACGGGTCGAGAACCACCGTATTCACGGTAGCGTAGCGCTCTAAAAGCGCTTGAACGAACTGCGGAGAAAACTGCCCTTTCCAAGGGAAAGGATTACTGCGGTTCTTGTTCTCAATATTGAGTAAGGACTGGGGAATATCGTGGGTATTCAGGGGGATTGTGGCGAGTAAAGAAGCACGATCAGGCAAATCTGATTGCTGTTTCTCAACTCGTTCAAATTGTTCTATACTTATAATGCCCACGTCATAACATTAGGCTAGAGCAGCCCCCTCCTTCAAGACTGTATTATAGCACTCTTGGTAACTCTTGGTCGATAGAGTAAGTACACTGAGATGCTGAATATCTAATTGTTTGGTTTGACACGGCCTAGCCCACTGAATATACTGATACTAGCCCATGCTATCGGACCTCCGTGAATTATATAGATACCGTGACCTGGTGGTCCAACTGGTCGTCCGGGACCTGAAGGTCCGTTATAAGAACTCGGCCCTTGGCTTCTTTTGGTCACTTATCAATCCGCTCGTCCAGGTGGCGATTATCACTATCGTCATCAAGACGGTCATGCGCCTGCCTATTCCGAACTATTCGGCGTATCTGCTGGCGGCGTTTTTGCCCTGGATGTTTTTCCAAATGTCCCTGTTGGACGCGTCCGATTCTGTGCTCAAGCACCACGATCTGCTGAAGAAGGTCTACTTCCCCAGGGAAGCGCTGCCGATCTCGCTCGTCATATCTAATCTAATCCATTTGATACTCGCGTTCGTGGTCTTTTTCGTATATCTGGTGACGATACCACGGGCGCCGATACTCCCGACCGCGCTGCTTTTGCCCGTGTTGATGGCGATTCAGTTCGTTTTCAATTTGGGAGTAGCGTTCTTCGTTTCGTGCCTCAACGTTTTCTATGAGGACACCAAGTTCATCGTATCGGTGGGGCTGAACGTCCTGTTCTACGCTACGCCTGTTATGTATGTCTCAGAACTGGCGTATTCGGCCATGCCGGGGCCGCATAAAGGGATTCTGTGGATTCTCTACCAGATCAACCCGCTCAACGCGCTGCTGATGGCCTATAGAAAGATTCTTCTGAACCCGATAAGCGATTTCCCTCTAAACGGACAGCAGATAAGCGATATGCCTTTGAACTATGGCTATTTAGGCGTTGCCGCGCTGATCTCGGTCGCGCTTGCGGTTTTCGGGTATCGGTTCTTCAACAAGCGCAAGTCTATGTTCGCGGAGATGCTATGACACCTGCGGTCGAACTATCAGGAGTTACGAAGGTATTCAGGCTGTGCCACGGGCGGCCAAACTCGTTGAAGTCGCTCGCGCTGTCCTTCCGCCGCCTAAAGTGTGAGGAGCTTCTTGCGCTGGATGACGTTTCGTTTTCCGTCAAGCCGGGGGAAACAGTAGCTGTTATCGGGCGGAACGGCTCAGGCAAGAGCACGTTGCTTCGCTTGTTGGGGAACGTCTTCAAGCCTACACGCGGGAAGGTCGTCGTGCGTGGCCGGGTGTCGTCGCAGCTTGAGCTTGGGGCGGGATTCCATCCTGAGATGACGGGGATGGAAAACATCTATCTGAATGGAACGATTCTCGGCCTGAGGACAAAAGAGATTCGGGAGCGGATCGACGACATATTGGCGTTTTCCGAGTTGGACAAGTTCATTGACGCGCCGCTGAAGAGCTATTCCAATGGCATGGTACTGCGGCTGGGGTTTGCGGTCGCCGTGCAGGTGGACCCGGACGTGCTGCTGCTGGACGAGGTCATCGCGGTAGGTGATGAGGCGTTTCAGGAGAAGTGCTACCTGAAGATTGAGGAGTTGCAGAAGGCGGGGAAGACGATCATATTTGTTTCTCACGATCTTCAAGCCGTGCATAAAGCCGCATCGAGAGCGATTTGGCTCAGTGGCGGCAAAGTGATGGCGGATGGCGCGGTGGACCAGGCGCTGAGCGCGTACTTGGCGTCGATACCGCATTAGGAGAAGTGGCTGGTGGCTGGTGGCTAGTGAATACTAGCCACTAATCACAAGCCACTAGCCACTAAAAAGGGTGGAAAGCCTATGGTTGACCAGAAATTGATCGAAATACTTGCTTGTCCGGCGTGTGAGGACCGGCCTCCCGTGAGGCTCGAAGGCAATGAGATAGTGTGCGACAAGTGCGGCCGGGCTTATCCGATACGCGATGATATTCCCGTTATGCTGGCAGATGAGGCGAGGATGACAATAGATATTGGGGAAGGGGACGTTAAATGATTAAGATATTGGTGGTCCATGGTCCTAATTTGAACCTGCTCGGGCAGCGCGAGCCCGGTGTTTACGGCGTCGAATCTATCGACCAGATCAACAATCGCATTCACGCGCGGGCGCAGGAGCTTGAGATGGAGGTCCGAGTTGTCCAATCGAACAGCGAAGGAGAGATCGTGGACATCATCCAGCAAGCCGCTTCGTGGGCGGAGGGTATTATTATCAACCCGGCTGCTTATACTCACTACAGCATCGCTATTCGCGACGCGCTCGCGGCCGTTCACCTTCCCGCCGTGGAGGTGCATCTTTCCAACGTTCACGCCAGGGAGGAGTTCCGCCACAGGTCGGTGACGGCTCCCGTGGTCAGCGGGCAGATCGTCGGTTTCGGCGGCGACGGCTATGTTCTGGCGCTCGATGCGCTCAAGAGGATAATCGCAAGTGGCGCAAAACGCTGATTTGGGAATGGCAATAGAAGGGCGGCTCGCCAAGCTGAGAAGCAAGCTGGCTGAACAGCGGCTGGACGCTATCCTGATCACAATGATGGATAACGTCCGGTATATCAGCGGGTTCACCGGATCGACTGCTACGGCTATTGTGGGTAAATCTGACGCTGTTTTGCTGGTCGATCCCAGATATACGACGCAGGCAAATGATGAGTGTAGGGGATTTCGCATCGTCGAGTATCGAAGAGTAACCGAGCGTCTGCCGCGTGTGATCGCTGAAGTTGAGGGAATGAAAGCCGGGAGTTTGGGATTTGAGGCCGACTATCTGCCGTATTCCGAATATAAAAGCCTGGAGGAAAGCAGACGCTCTAATATAAGTCTGGTTGACACTCAGCGGATTGTTGACGATCTCCGCTTAATTAAGGACGCGCAGGAGTTGGACGCGATCAAGTATGCTATTGCCATAAGTGACGCCTGTTTTGAGGAGATTCTCGTCCAGATCAAACCGGGGCTTATGGAGCGGGATGTCGCCATCGCGATTGATTTTTGCATGCGAAAACACGGCGCGTCTAAACCGGCTTTCGATACGATTGTCGCCGCCGGTCCGCATGCCGCTTTGCCCCACGCGCAGCCCGGCGATAGGATTCTGGAACGCGGGCAATTGCTTAAAATGGACTTCGGCGCGGAATATCAGCAGTATCCGTCCGACCTGACGCGCACGGTTTGCCTTGGCCAGCCGGACGCCAAACAGCGGGAGGTCTATAATACCGTGCTCGAAGCGCAGCTTAAGGCCATTGACGCGATTCGTCCCGGTATCGCCGGAAAAGATGTCGATTCAGTCGCGCGCGATCATATTGCCGCGGCGGGTTACGGAAAGTATTTCGGCCACGGCTTGGGCCACAGCCTGGGTCGGGGAGTGCATGACGGCCCTGGTCTGTCCCAGACAAGCCCCATCATATTGGAACCTGGGATGGTCATGACCGTCGAACCCGGTATATATATTCCCGGGTGGGGCGGCGTCCGCATCGAGGATGATGTGCTGGTGACGGATGATGGGTGCGAGATTTTAACGAAGGCAACCAAGGAACTACTGGCGCTGTAGGCTCGTAATAAGCTATAGGTAGGTTGGTTTCGGCATCTGAAATGCCGAAACACCTACACACCTACAAACAGCGAAAACGTAACGCGTCCCGTCATTCTGAGGAGCGAAGCGACGAAGAATCTAATCAGTTGTATATATAGCGTAACGTATATACATATCCATCACCTGTGTAGATCCTTCACTTCGTTCAGGATGACGTATTCGCGGCGTGTTTTTATAGGACGAAGGGTTTGTGCGCCCGCGAGAAGACTTTTAGAAGCTTATCTTATGCCGGCGGGTGTATATGCCGGCTAGTATACCGATAGCGCTGAGGCATGCGAGCAAGCTGCTCCCGCCATAGCTGAACATGGGCAGGGGCACACCTGTGACGGGCATGATGCCCATGGTCATTCCCAGATTTACTACGGTCTGGAACAGGAACATTGATAGAATGCCGCCGGAGATCAATCGGCCAACAGGGTCTTCGGCGCTCATCATTATCACGGCGGCTCTGTAGAGCAGGCCAAGGTAGAGCATCAGCAGCAGCGCGCCTCCCATAAAACCAAGCTCTTCGCCGACAACCGTGAAGATGAAGTCGGTGTGCTGTTCGGGTATGAATCTGAGCTGGCTCTGCGTGCCATGCATATAGCCTTTTCCGAGGAGTTTTCCTGAACCGATTGCTATCCTCGATTGCGTTATATGATAGCCGCTGGCTTTTGGATCGACATCGGGATTGATAAACGTGACAAGGCGTTTTTTCTGATAGTCCTTCAGAACGCCGAAGCTCCACATCGCGGTGAATAATAAGGCTCCGGCAAGTACAAACACCGCCAGATGGCGAAGCCTGGCGCCCGCGAAGTAGAGCATTCCGAACCAGATCGCCAGCAGCACGAGGGCTGTGCCTAGGTCGGGCTGCTTGAAGATGAGCAGCGTCGGAACCGCCATATAAAGAAACGATTTTACGACTGTTGGGAAGTCGCGGATTTGGTCGCGCCGGGAGACTAGAAACGCGGCCAGACATATGATAAGCGCTATCTTGGCCAACTCGGACGGCTGTATCGAAAATGGCCCGAAGCCGAGCCATCGCTGAGCGCCTTTTGCGCTTTTACCGACCAGAAGGACCGCCAGAAGGAGAGTTAGATTTACAGCGTATATCCGGCCCGCTATGCGGGGATATGCATTATGGTCTATAGTGGATATAAGGAGCATTATTGTGATGCCCATTACAGCCCAAACAATCTGCCGGGCGACTCGCATCGTCCCAGCGTCGCCGCCCTTGCTGGCGCTGTAAATCATCAGGAGGCTATACGCGACAATAGCCAGCGCGCACGCAACGAGAGTAAGATCGTAGTGTTTTAGATTCCTGCGGTCCATCATATCCAGTTGCCGCTACAACCGCGAGCGGGCAAATACCTCCTGAAGCCGGGAGATAATTCGGAGATAATATATTTGAAATCGATGATTAGGGGTGGCGATTCGGAAATCCCCACCCAGCGTACAGTACCAATTATAGTATACTACGCGCTGATTTTGTTGTGCGTTTCCGGCGCTGTTTTCGCGGCGCCGTTCACAACGGCGTCCGTCACCTCCACCACTTTAGACAACGGGTTGAAGGCGATTGTTCTGGAAGACCACTCCGCTGATTTGGTTGCGGTGGAGATATGGGTCAAAGCCGGCAATATAGTGGAGACCAAGGAAAACAACGGCGTTTCCCATTTTCTGGAGCACGTCTTGTTCAAGGGAACCGAAAAACGAGGCCCGGGGCAGGCCGATAAAGAGATCGAATCCCTGGGCTCCAGCCTCGAAGCGTCTACGTCCAGAGATGCGATCAGGATCAGTACAATAGTCGCAAGTAAGTACTTCGATGCCGCTCTGGATGTTCTCACCGATGTTGCTATGAGAGCAAAGCTGGACCCGCGGGAGATCGAAAGGGAAAAGCTGGTCATATTGGATGAGATAGCCCGGCGAGATAGCGACGTGCTTCAGTCCGTGGCGGGAGTCATAGACCGCGCCTATTTTACAAATCATCCTTATGGTTTTCCAATAGAGGGAAGCGCGGCTAACGTAAAAGCCATCACTCAACAGCAGATCAAAGATTTCTATCAGACGTATTTCGTGCCGAACAATATGGCCGTGATTATAGTCGGAGACATAACCGCCGCAAAGGCGGTGGAAGCTGTCAAGGAAGCGTTCAAAGAGTTCAAGAAACGCGATCTGCCGGCTTTGCAGACTCCAATTGCAGCGCCACCCACCGCGATCCATAAGGAGAAGATTACCAACCAGACTAAATTGGGCTACTGCGCCATCGGCTTCTTCGCTCCGGGCATCCGCGACGCCGCGGAAGTTTACGCAATGGACGTTCTGACCCAATATCTGGCCTCAGGCTACCAGAGCTGGATGCAGACGAGCTTGAAGACCGATAAAGGAGACGCGCAGGTCGTAGCGTCCGAATTCACGACCCGGCGTGACCCCGGCAATATAATACTCTTTTTCGGAACGGACCCAGGCAACGTTGAGGACACGAAGCTGGCTGTAATCGCAAAATTAAAGCAGATGAAGGAGACTCCTATATCCGACGCTGAAATCGCCACGGCCAAACGATCTCTGGAAGGCGGCTTCGCTTTCGACACGGAGACCTATGCAGGCAGAGCCCACTCTCTTGGATTCTACGAATCACTGGGCGACTACAAGCTTTCGCTCGCGTATATAGAAAACATCCGAAAAGTCACTCCCGAAGATATACGGAAAGTGGTCGCCAAGTATATCAATACGGATGCGTATATCACGGCGGAGGTTGGGCCATGAGAAGACGACTTTCCGCCCTCGCCGGACTGCTGATAATTTCCCGTTGTTTCGGGAAACCCTTTTCCCGAAACACCAACACCGGACTGTTGACAATTGCCGCGATTCTACTGGTTTGCCTTTTGGCCGTTCCGGTATCGGCGGTTGAAACAGGCTCGTCAACTACCAGGACGGTTCTGCCAAATGGTTTAGTTCTGATCGTCAAGCCGGAGCTTGGCAGCGGACTGGTTGCAATAGAGGCGTTTGTCAAGGCAGGCGCGCCTCAGGAGCAGCGCGCCAGGATAGGCATAGGTAACTTGGTAGCCCGCTCGCTGTTGGGAAGCACGAGGAACAAGTCTCAGCAGCGGCTTGCGGCGGCGTTCGATGAGGTTGGAGGGACGTTCAGGACGGATTGGTATCCGGATTTTACCGAAGTAAGCGCGATTACTACAAAATCCCATTTCGACGAGGCCGTTGGAATCCTGGCTGATGTGCTGTCGAACGCTGAGTTCGATCCAACCGTCGTCAGTAACGTTCAGGATACCATACTCGCCGAGATGCGCGGTGAGAATGATGACATAGGTGACGCGCTTTATACGCGTATGCTCGAATCCTTATATAAAGACAACCCATACAGACGGCCCAAATCCGGATACAGCAGATTCGTGCGCGATTTGACTCGCGATGATGTAATGAGTTTCTACAAGCAATACTATGTTCCGAGCAACATGGTCATATCAGTCGCCGGAGACCTGACTGAGGAAGAAGCCGTTGAACGGATTAAGAAGGCTTTCGCGGGGACGGGCTATCCTGTGAACATCCCTCAGCGGCCATTTGCTGACGAGAAACTCGACGCAATCGTTACCAAGCCTTTTGAACGGGACACGCCCGTAGCGCACATAATGCTTGGCTATCTCGCTCCCGGAGTCAACAGCCCCGACTTTCCCGCGTTTACGGTCGTCAATTCGATACTGGGCGGCGGAAAAGGCTCCCGTCTGTTCACCAACATCCGGGAGAAACGCGGAATGGGATATGAAATAGGAACCATGTATCCCATCCTGAAGAACCAGAGTCATCTAATCGCCAGAATAGTGACCGACCTTTATAAACCGGCTACGCCCGGCGTTCCGAGGGAAATCTCTCTCAAAGAAGTGCAGGACGCCATACTTGCCGAGGTCGCGTCATTGAAAGAAAAGGAAGTATCCGACGAAGAACTCCTCCGGGCAAAACGCTTTAACATAGGCTCCTACGCTCTGCGGCGGCAAAGGCTCCGCGAGCGCTCTTTCTTCCTGGGATGGATGGAGACAATCGGCGTCGGTTATAAATTCGACTACGATATAGCCTCGCGGGTAGAAGCCGTAACCAAGGCGGACGTGCAGCGCGTCGCTCGTAAGTATCTAAACAACTACGCGCTGGTGGTGGCGTTTCCGAAAAATGATCCTTACATCGTGAATCCGTTTTCGGGCAATTAGACGAGTCTGGTTCAGAGAAAGCTTGCTTCAGGGAAGAACGCGGATTAACGCTGATGGGCGCAGATAAACACAGATGATAAAGGGAGTCGGGGGAGGGTTTAAGGTTGAATGTTTAAGATATTGCCTACAACACGCTCTCCTTCTACATTCAACATTACATCCGTGGCTTGTTTCGGGATTTCCATTCCGCTGCGCTCCATTCAAATCCCGAAACACCGGCGCTATTTCCTTCAACATTCAACAGGCTTCGGCTTCAAAGAACAAGCCGAAGCATAGGGATTCCCCTCTCTCAACTCTAAACTCTCAACTCAACCTTCAACTCATATTCATGTTTTGAGGCGCCTGCCGTTAGGTGGGGTAATTGCGCAAGCGCCTCTTATTTCCGGTAGAAGAATCATTCCGCCGGAAATCTAAGTGGCCGCATGACTGGCTGGGCCTGAGTTCCGCCAGATTTTATGCGACCCGCTGGAACTGACCGGCTTCTGTTGTTCCGCGAATATGTCGTCCACATCACCGCGCCTGTTTATTATGGCGTCGGTCTTGGCCGCCAGTATGAATGTCGCGTAGGAGACTACACCTACCGGCGTACAGCCAATTAGCAACATAAATCCGATTGGCAATATCAAATCTGATGACATAACTTATGTACCTCGGTCCAATCCTTCATTCCTATACAGACCAGCCCAGCAGCCGGCCTTTTCACTCAGTATTTTCCCACCAAAACAGGAGACCGAAACTTAACCATTTACGGGCTGATTCAATGAATACAAACAAACATCCGCGATCTTGGTTTATGTTGTGATACCAAACGGTATATCCTTCTCGGATTTACTACATGTCTGGAGGGATGACAATGCCACGAGATCCTGTATGCGGAATGCGAGTAGACGATAATACGCCGTACAGCATCGAATATGACGATGAAACCTACTACTTCTGCAGCGCGGCATGCGCCCAGGAGTTCCAAGACAACTCTGAAGAATACGTCAGCCCGCTCCAAGAGTCATTGGGCGAGTAACCCTGGGCTGATTAATTTTGTGCTTTTCTTATTCTATGCCTCCAGGTATGATACCTGGAGGCATAAACTATTTCCGGCGCTGGTTATTTTACTAGTTTTTCTCCAAATGGCAGGAAAACACTTTACAAACCCGAATGAAACAGTAAAAATTGGATATGTAAGATATAGACGCGCCGAACAAGCCCGGCGCGTCGAAGAGCGCCGGAATCATTGTATAAAAATCGTGGAACAGGAGCCGGCGCAGCCATAATAGAATGAATATAGATAGAAGCAAGACACTTAGCGAAGCGGCCCACCTTAGGCGAGCAGCCGTTATGGAGGAACGCGGAATGTATGAGGAGGCGGCCAACAGCCTTATTAAGGCGCTGACCGCGCGGCCTGATAACGCCGACTCGTGGAGCAGGTTGGGCGGGCTATATCGCTCGTTGTCCAAATTCGATATGGCGGTGGAAGTTTACAAAAAATCACTGGAGATCAATCCTAACAACTCGATCACTCAAGAGTCGCTGCTGCAAACATACCTTGAGATGGGTCGTTATGACGAAGCTATCGCGCACTGTAAGGATCTTCTAAAGCGAATGCCCAGAAATTTGTACGCCCGTGACGTTCTAAGCGTGGCGTATATGCAGCTTGGGCTGATCGACAAGGCGCTTCGCATTACCGACGAGCTGATACGCCTAGACCCGACCGATCCCGGCAACCACTTCAAGAAAGGCGTCCTCTTCCAGCAAAAAGGCGAAGTGGGAATGGCGATCAGGGAATTCGCGCGCGTTATTGAGATGGCCCCTGACAGCAGCATTGCCGAACAAGCCAAACAAGCTGTCTCCTCGCTCGACAGCTATCAATTGCGGCAGATAGTCTCACTGGCGTCCGAAGACAGCGTCTTCCGCACAAAGCTTTCCCGCGACGCGGAATCGGCCGCTTTGGAGAAAGGCTTCGTGCTGAGCTACACCGGCTTGGTCGCTCTCAGGCAAATATCTTTCGACAACCCTCCTGAACCAGGCGACGACAGCGGTCAGAAGTATTATCATTATCATTAGCGTTGTTAAAGCTGTCAGCTGACAGCTGACAGCTCTAATCTGCGCTTATCTGCGTTCATCTGTGGTTAACTCTTCCCCACTGCCGCGAAATCCGCTACAATTGTGGACATGAAGCACAACGCGCGGGTATTAGCGCTCGAAAGCAAATCCGAGATCGCGGATGAGATGCGGCGCGTGGGAGCGGAACCGAGCGGTATCGCTCGCATGCTGCCCAAAACGCGGCATTTTGTGGTCAAACTGGAAAGCGTCCGAACCCCAATGGCCCACATCCTCAAGGAAAGCTTCCTGTCCGCCGGAGGCGACGCCGTGGTTAGTAAGGACGTCATCACCGGCAAGGTAACCCGCACCGACGTAATCCTTATAGGTTCTTATAAACATTACCAGTCGGTCTTGCAGGCGCTAAAGGCGCAACAGTTCGGCGGAAGTGAATTGGCCGGCGAGATAGAAACGGCGATCGATAACTTCGAGTCCCATATAACACCTCTACCGGAGGAAGTAAATGCAAGTTCGCGACTACACCGGATGTTCGATGAGATGAGCCGACGGACTCTGATAATGGGAATCCTCAACGTCACCCCTGACTCGTTCTCGGATGGTGGACGCTACCTGGACAGAGACGCGGCGATGGCGCATGCCTTCAAAATGGTGGAAGATGGGGCCGACATTATCGACATCGGCGGCGAGAGTACTCGACCCGGCTCCGAAGCCGTGTCGGAAAACGAAGAGGCCGAGCGGGTTGTCCCCGTCATAGAGCGTCTTAGGAAGGAATCGGATGTTGTAATTTCCGTGGACACCTGCAAAGCCGAAGTGGCAAGGGCGGCGATAGAAGCAGGAGCGGATTTGGTAAACGACATCAGCGCGATGGCATTCGATCCAAATATGAGAGCCGTTGTGGCGGAGGCGCAGGTCCCGGTGATTTTAATGCACATTAAGGGGACTCCGAGGGATATGCAGGTCAATCCTCAATATGATGACGTGATGTCGGAGATCGCGGCGTATTTGCGGGAACATATCGACCTTGCGATCGAAGCGGGTGTTGACAAGCGTCTTATTATCATCGATCCCGGTTTCGGCTTCGGCAAGACGGTCGAGCACAACCTGCTTATCCTGCGCCGATTGAAAGAGCTAAAAAGCCTTGGACATCCGATACTGATGGGGACCTCGCGCAAATCGACGATAGGAAAGGTTCTTGGCGATCTGCCTGTGGAAGAACGGTTGGAAGGAACCGCCGCTACTGTGGCGATATCGATAATGAATGGCGCGAATATTGTCCGCGTCCACGACGTAAAGGAAATGGCGCGCGTGGCGAGGATGACCGATGCGACTTTGGAATAGTTCATATAAGGAGAGCTAATGCTGAAGAATTTCGGTGAATTACTGAAGGCGGTTGCATCAGAACCGGCGAGAAAAATAGCGGTGGCAGCCGCGAACGATAAGACTTTGGTCGCGGCGCTGAAACAAGCGATTGATGAGGATGTTGCCATCCCTGTTTTAGTTGGCGATAAGAAGATGATAAGCGGCTTCGCTTCAGAGCTTGGCTGGTCATTGGCTGATGGCCAGATAGTTGATTCGCCAAACGAGATAAGCGCGGCGAGAGAGGCAACGCGCCTCGTCCGGGAAGGCCGGTGCGAAATCCTGATGAAAGGACAGATTCACACGGATGACTTCTTGCGTGCTGTCCTCGATAAAGAAGCTGGGCTGAGGACCGGAGCGGCGATGAGCCATGTGTTCATTCTGGAATTGCCTGCTCAAGAGCGCCTGCTTTTCGTCACCGATGGAGCGATGAACATAGCCCCCGATTTGGTCCGCAAGTCGGAGATTATCCTAAACGCCGTCTCTCTCGCTAACGCATTCGGCTTTGAAAAGCCGACAGTGGCTGTGGTGGCCGCGGTGGAGTTGGTCAATCCGGCTATGCCTGCCACGCTCGACGCGGCGGCGCTTGCCAAGATGTCCGACCGGGGACAGTTCCCGAACTGCATAGTAGACGGGCCATTCGGATTCGATAACGCCGTCAGTGTTGCCGCCGCCCGGCAGAAGAAGATAAGTTCTCCGGTTGCGGGCAAGGCGGACATACTGCTGGCGCCGAACATAGAGGCGGGAAATATGCTCGTCAAATGCTTCTCCCATCTTTGTGGCGGTACAACGGCGGGAGTGTTGGTGGGAGCTTCGGTCCCAGTGGTTTTGACCTCAAGGGCTGACAACGCGGAAGCTAAGTTTTTATCTATCGCCGCCGCTGCGCTTATGGTAAACATGAGCCGGAGTGGGAATCTGAAAGTCGGAAAAGTACATTACTAGCAGCCAACGGATAAAGTCATCAACTATACTTCGGGACACGCTTTGGGAATGTTCAAAAATGCCGATTCCTATGTAGCTCGGGGCCTTGTGCCCCGTCTGCCGAGCGTAAATTCACTACCGCCGACCGGCCACAAGGGCCGGGGCTACGGTTTTTGAACACTCCCGCTTTTCGTCCCGAAGAAACCTTGTTGTGGAGCGCTTCGGGATGAAAAGCGATCCCGAAGCATACTGAGGTGCATTACTGGCTACCGGCTGCTGCTGTATAGGTTTTAATGAAAAAGTTAAACATTGCTATACTATCAATACTCCTATCTTTGGCCTGCACTGCCTGCGTATCAGCCCAGCAGGCAGCCGCGCCTCGACCAATAGAAGGACGGGCAATCTGGATGGACTCCGGCGCAATTCCTACAAATCACAGCGAGATTCGGGAAATGGTGGACCGCTATTCCCAAGCGGGGATCAACATTTTGATGCCGGAAGTTTTCCGAAATGGTTATACGATATATCCAAGCAGGATTGCGACGCAACTTCCCAAGTTCGCGCCGCATGATCCGTTGCGCGTTCTTATCTCCGAAGCGCATAAACGCAAGATGGAGGTCCACCCCTGGGTGTGGGTCTTTCGCGTTGGACATACAGGCGACCAGGGCGGCGTTCTGAAACAACATCCTGATTGGGCGGCGGTGAACAAAAGTGGAGAAAAACTCTCCCCCGGCGGCGGGCTGTGGCTCTGCCCATCCATGCCTGAGACCAGGAAGTTTCTATTCCAAGTTTATCGAGAGTTGCTGGCCAACTATGACGTCGATGGAATCCATCTCGACTACATTCGTTTCGAGAACGAGACTCCTATTCCATATTGTTATAACGACAGCTGCCGGTCAAAATTCAAAGTTGAGTACGGGATAGACCCTATCGACATCGACCCGTTCAGCGCCGCGCAGTTGAGCTGGAATTCCTGGCGGGAACGGCTTGTCAATACGTTCGCGCAGCAGGTCGAGCTTGAGGCGAAACGCATAAGACCCGATCTGAAAGTCTCAGCGGCGGTGGCGTCTGAACCAAATACGGCCAGGACAAGCTATATGCAGAATTGGCCGAACTGGGCGGCGAACAAGTGGGTGGATTTCCTCACACCGATGACGTATACAGCAAATACCGGCAGATTCCGCGAATTGGTGGAAACTGAAATGGCTACGGTCGATTTCAAGACACTGCTATTCCCCGGATTGGGGCTGCATTTGCACGGAAGCTCATCGCCGATGCTGGAGCAAATAGCCGCCGCGCGCGAATCCGCCGCTTCGGGCGTCACTCTGTTCGCTTCGTCTTACTTCAAAGAGCCGTTTATCGATGCAGTGCGCGAAGGTCCATTTTCAACAAAAGCAAAACCTCCGTTTCGAGTCTCGCGGGACGAGATTCAGTGTAAAGCAAAAGGCAGGCAGGTGGCGTCAGCGGCTCCAACGATGGAGGAGCGCGACGCATATAATTTGCTCAAGTATCTGGACTATCAGGAAGCGCAGATTGGCTATGTGGCTCCTGAGCCTCCACCGTTGTTTATGCCTTCGGTGGCGTTGCCATTGCCGTCGGTTAGTGTTCCAAAGGTTACAACGCCTCCTAAGATTGATGGTCAATTGTCGGAAGATATTTGGAATAACGCCGTGGAGATCACGCTGAACTACACATCAATGGGCGATCCCGCTCCTGTCCCTACTCACATCAAACTCGCGTATGACGACACAAACCTATACATCGGCGCAATGGCTATCGAGCCGGAAATGTTGGAGATTAGGGCCGCACAGACAAAACGCGACGGCCCGGTGTTCTACGATGATTCAATCGAGCTATTCCTCGATCCGGGCGGCCGGCGTAAATCCTATTTCCATCTTGCGGCTAATACCCTGGGCGCGCAGTTCGATCAGAGGCTGCTTACACCCGCTTGGAATGGGAAATGGGTTGTGGCTTCCGGCAAATCCACTGATTCTTGGACTCTGGAATTCGCAATTCCATTCGGTGAGCTTGGCGCTTTAACACCCAAACCCGGAGACAGTTGGACCGCCAATTTTGCCAGGGATCGATTCGTGACAGGCGAACCGGAGTATTTAACCTGGTCCGTAACTTATGGCTCATTCCACCAGCTGTATAGGTTTGGTTCGTTAATCTTTAACTAACTTATACAGCCCAACACCCAACACCTCAAATATGCTAAAATACCCTCTGAACAAAAACGAGGAGGGACTTAATTGAAGGTCGGAATAGTAGGGCTTCCGGGAGTTGGCAAAACGACTTTATTTCGCGCGCTGACGCATGGCGCCGCAACTCAAGAAGCCCGTGGAGCGCAGGCGGGTATTACAACTGGAGTCGTAACGGTTCCCGATGAAAGATTTGACTGGTTGGTGGATCATCACAAGCCAAAGAAAGCTACTCCCGCGTCTGTCGAATTCGTGGACGGAGCGCCGTCTATGGGTGAAGAAGTCCGCAAGTTCGTAGCGAATTTCCTGACGCAAGTGCGCTCCGTGGATGCGCTTCTCCATCTCGTCCGCACATTTGAATCCGACCTGCTTGGCTCCCCTACCCCAATTACCGACCTCCAACGCATACAAGACGAACTGATACTTGCGGACTTGCAGATGGTTGAGACCCGCATGGAGCGGTTGGAAAAACAATTGCACGGCACAAAAACAGGCGCGGTGACACCGCATACCATCGAACGCGATCTTATGCGCGAGATAAAAGATTGGCTGGAAGCAGAGAAATCGTTAGCGGCGTTCGAGTTCACACCGGATCAGACGAAGACCATTCGCGGATTTGAATTCCTCACCCTCAAACCGGCGATGGTCGTGGCGAATATAGCTGAGGATGAGGTCGGTAAAGAGCTATCTGGGCAAGCAGCCGAACTTAAAACCCACTGTGAAGCAAATGGGCTTCCATTCGAGGCATTATGCGCAAAGCTGGAAGCGGAGATTGCCGAATTGCCCGAAGATGAGCAGCAGTCATATCTTGAGGCTATGGGAGTCGAGCAGCCCGCGAGAAATACGATCGTCCGTGAGGCGTACAAAGCAACCGGGATGATGTCCTTCTTCACCGCGGGCGAGCCGGAGGTCCGGGCGTGGACAATATCCGCCGGATCGCCTGTCATCGAAGCGGCGGAAAAGATACATTCAGATATCGCCAGGGGGTTTATCCGGGCTGAAGTGGCGAATTTCGACGTTGTGAAAGAGGCCGGTTCTTGGGAAACCGCAAAGCAGCAGGGGAAAGTCGATCTGCACATGAAGGATTATGTCGTTAAAGATGGAGATATAATGTATATCAGGTTTAAGGTTTAGTCCTGTTTCGGCATTGAAATGCCGAAAGACCGAAAAAAATGCGAATAATTCGGGGGGGTATTGACAAGTTTGTAACCCGCTCATACAATACTGTAAGCTTGCTCGACATTTGATTGGATAGAAGATAATGAAAGGAGATTTGTATGAGCAAAAAGCGGGTTTTAATCAATCTGTTGGCTTTTCTTCTTACCGTTTTCATCCTGGCATCCTCTGCCGCATTGGCTACGACGCGCGAAGACGCGAAACTTCAGTACTTCAGAGGAATCAATTTTGGGATGAACGATAAGGCCATCGTGGAGTGGCAGAAGGTCTTAACGGATTTTTCTGACCAACGCGAGATATGCGCCGACGCTCAGCTCCAAATCGGCGCTGCTTATAAGTATATGAGCCGGTTCGACCAGGCGATTGTCGAATTTCAAAAGGTAGTGAACGACTACCCCGATCAACGTTACCCCAGAGCCGACGCGCTTTATTATCTCGGCCAGCTTTACCAGGAAAAAGGAGATCTATCTCAAGCCATAGCGGCGTTTGGAAGCGTAGTATCGGAATATTCGGATATGGGATGGAGAGCGGCCAGGGCAAAGTTGGCTATGGCAAGAGCCTTGGACTTGTCAGGACAAACAGACGCCGCGCTTGAGGCGTTGAACGGGACGGTCATGGGATACTCTTCCGTAAGGTCGGTCTGCGCGGAGGCCGCGGTAGAGATCGGCCAGATACTGGTGAGTGACAATAAGAAGAATTACGACCAGGCGATAATTCAGTTTAGTGAAGTTCTAAACGAATATAAGGATGAACGCGCCGCGTGCGCGCAAGCGCTGTT
>JAUSEB010000045.1 GCA_030650495.1 Armatimonadota bacterium
TGGGCGGCAAATTTGCCGGAAGTTACGCTCAACCGGACCGGGCACAAGGCCCGGGGCTACGCAGGAATCGATTTTATCCGTTGGCTACTAGTACGACCAATGATACTTCGGCGCGTCGTAGACTTTCGGCCCGGAGGCGTCAAACGATATGACGACCCACGGGACGGCTTCGTTTCGACTGACGATTTGTTTTCCATTGATAGTAAGTGAGCTGCCGTTCACAAGCAAAATGGAGCGTAGTTTGCCGCCGATTCTGCGTACGAACACTCTTTCACCATTGAATGTTATCTTCTCGGAATCCAGGGATTTTTCTCCCGCCTTCTTCTGCAAAATGAATAGGTCTTCGATCTTTCCCTGTTTTACTTTGAAGGCTGAATCAAGGCCATCCGCGCTTGTTTCCAGCGTCTCGATTTGCGCGGGCATCTTCTTATTTTCAAATGGGAACAGGACGGTGTCTACCGCCGCCGGAAGCGCGGTATTTGCCGAATAGATTACGGTTGGCAGCTTTGCCGGCGGAGCATCCACGCCGCGTTTCTCCCAGGTATTGGTGGTAGTCTGCTCCATCTTCAGGCGGGACGGGGTGATCTGGAGTATTGCCAGGTTTCCGCCTTTGCCGTATTGGGTTGTGGTTGACAAATTCTTCTCGTCAAACTTAACCGGTGTATTCAGAACGAACCGCCACCTCTGCTCTAGCGAGTGGGTTCCTTTGCCCTCCATGATGTCTCTGACTATCCAATAATCTTTGGCGCCTGGGTCATTATTGGTCCTGACATAAAAGACCTCGCGGGTATAGGCGCCAGATTTGTAGACGCCGGCCCAACTTGAAAGATAGTCGGCGACGGGAGTGGTGGACCAGTTTCTGAAAGCTGTACCACCCCATCTGCTCTGATCTTCGCCGTTGATCGTCATAAGATTGTGAGACGGCGCTGTGGTGAGGAGTCTATGCTCCTCTGAACCGTAGATGTGCGAACCCGGATCGGTGAGAAGCTCCCGGCCATAGGCGTAAAGCGCGCTTATCCCATTTAGGTCCTGGTGGCCGTGAGCGCCGAAATGAACGCCGTGCAGCAAGAGGTAGCGGCCATCATCATACGGCCTTCCGGCGTCGCCCCAATCACTGCGCATGGTAACGATTCCGGCATAAGGGTAAAGTTTGGAAAGCTCTATCGGTTTCTTCCCTTGCTTGCCGGCGGTCGCTACGTAGAGCATATCGGACCGGTCGAACCGTTTCGAGTCGGTGAGTATCGCATTGCGCTGCGGTTCGTGGCCCCAGTCTCCGAGCATTGGGGTAACTCCGTTTGGCATCGGAAGATACATAAAGTACTCCGCCTGCTTCTCCAGCATAGTTTTAATTTCATTGGCAAATGGCGTTGTTAGGCCCCTTTTCTTGATTAAGTCGTCATAAACACTCCCGGCCAGAGGGTTATAAGCCATGCGCTGATAGCTTGGAGCCGATTCCGTCTCCGGGCCATCCGGGAGTATATCCTGTTTGATGGACGCGGTGAGCCTATCGATGGCGGTTTTCTGCCAGATTTCGGACTCTTTGAACTCAGGGAAGTTCATAGCGAATGTCAGCATGGACGAATTCTGGGTGAACGACCAGTTGCCGCCCGCGTCGGCCCCGTAATCTACGAGCGTGTTGCAGTGATCCGCCAGACCGGTGATATATACGAACCGGCAGTCGGTGGTGAAGGCCGGCGAGTTGTGAATAAGGGAATAGGCGACGAAACCATGCCCTACGCGCAGGCCGACGCTTAGTGAGGGCCATTCCTCATCCCAACCACAGCCGCCGATTTTGCACTTGCTTGGTGGAGGGTTATCGACATACCACTGTATCAGGAGGTCGTTCAGCTTCTTAGCGTATTTGTCGTCAGCCGTGTTGAGATAAGCGCGCCCTAATATCTTGCGTCCCCCGAAGCCTTCCATATCTATATCCCGCCAAGTTCCATTCATCAGGTCGTCGGCGGGTTTTGTGTCATATTTGAGATTGCGTTTGATATTATCTTCCGGTCTGATAATGGAAACCGGCTTTTGCCGCTTTTCGAAATACTCTACCGTTTTGGCTATAGCCGTCTCGAAGTCTTCCTTTGCCACCGCTTGCTTCACCTCGGCAAGTCCCGGATAATCGAGGTTGATACGCGCGAACATATTCTTTAGATTTCCGATTCTGTCAGGCGCTCTTCTGCTATGAACCTGGAAACAGACATCGAAATCGGATTCCTTGCCGTCGAGATACCCCTGGCCGGATTTGTAGGCGTCGGAGCCGTTTATAACCCCTAATTTTCCGAGCTTATCGTCACCTTCTCCCGCATAGGTGATCTCGAAATAGTAGCTCGTGTTCGGCTTAACATTACAGTTGAGGTTCCAGTCAGCCTTGTGATAGTGGAAGAAACGGTTTTCAAACTTTATGGAATAACTACCGATCTTGGAGTTTTTCGCGGGGCTGTCCCAGAGCGTCATCTCGGCTTCTTCGCCCTGTTCCCAATTATATGGCGCAAGATAAACACGGATGCGGGCGATGACAGCTGTCTCAGACCCGGTCACAAAGGTCTGGCCGATAGAAAATCCCTTGGTCAAGGCGAATTCCCGCTGGTTGTTAAACTGCTGCTGGGGGTTCTTGTATGGGGTCATCTGGTCCAAAAACAGATTGTCGAGAACTCGATCTACGTCGGGACCGGCGACCGCAACACCGGTGATGAGAATAATTAGTACAAAAATAGCAACGAGGGATCTTTTTAGCACGGACTTTTCTCCTTAAACTTTCGGCGCTTGCGCCGGGCTAAACCGTTTGTACGGCAATTTCTCTTCTCACTATATGGCTGAGGCGATAGCGTTGTCAATGATTTGAATTGTCGGGTAAGAGTTCAGGATTGGTGAGTACCACGTCATGCTGAACTTGATTCAGCATCTATTCTACGAAGGGATAGACCCTGAAACAAGTTCAGGGTGACGTGTAATTCTCATCAAGAGTAAACTGTTACATTGTCGGTTGAATCGTCGGTTGAGGGTTGAGAAAAAGCTGTCAGCTGACAGCTTCCAATCTTGTTGCATCGGCAGCCTGCTGCCGATGCCG
>JAUSEB010000051.1 GCA_030650495.1 Armatimonadota bacterium
TATAGATTCGTTGAGGGTATATACGCCCACGCGCAAATTGCCAGAGAGAATGTGGCGCGTGTTCTTGCGGACAGAGTCGAGCGTGGCGACCAGACGATGGACGAGGCAGTGGAGTTGGCCGGGCGGATACTGCGTTTGAACGGCAGAGAGCTATTCAGATTGGATGAATTGGGACTACCGGCGAAGCGCTAACCTGGATTATTCACGTCATTTCGAGCGTAGCGAGCGAGTTGACACTCCCTCATCTTTGTAGCTACAATAGCGCATAAGGAGTAGTTGACCATTGGCTGAAAACACGCTCTATTACGGCGATAACCTAGACATTCTCCGGCTACACATCAAAGACGAATCCGTAGACCTGGTGTATCTTGACCCGCCGTTCAACAGCAACGCCACGTACAATGTTCTATTTGCCGAGCACGATGGAGCCAGAGCAGCCGCCCAAATCAAGGCGTTTGAAGATACTTGGACATGGGATAGTGAGGCAGCCGAAGCCTATCAAGAAGTAGTGGAAGCTGGAGGCAAGGTGTCCCAAGCGATGCAGGCGTTCCGCACATTCTTAGGCGAGAATGATATGCTGGCGTATCTATCCATGATGGCGCCGCGACTCCTGGAGTTGCGGCGGGTGTTGAAGCCAACTGGGAGTATATACCTCCATTGCGATCCGACTGCAAGTCACTATCTTAAAATGCTCATGGATGCGATATTTAATGCGTCAAATTTTAGGAATGAAATTATATGGAGCTATAAAAGGTACACTGCTAGGAGTAATAGATTTCAGCGACTGCATGATGTAATTCTCTTCTATGGGCGAGATGCTACTAAGACGCTGTTCAATGAGCCAAGGGAAGATTATGGCGCAAATTCAGGAAAGGCCGATTCGCATTATAAACAAGACGAAGAAGGCCGTTGGTGTAGATGGCAAAAACGCAAAGGGCAGGAGCCGTATAAAATATATCTGGCCGATGGGAAAAGGCTCGGCGATGTATGGGATATACCTCTAATCAACGCTTCGGCCAAAGAACGCCTCGGTTACCCCACCCAAAAGCCTGAGGCGCTTTTGGAATCTATTATTTTGGCGAGCAGTAAAGAAGGGGCTACTATCCTTGACCCATTTTGCGGATGTGGCACAACTATTGCCGTAGCAGAGAAGTTGAAACGGTCGTGGATTGGCATAGACGTTACCCACCTTGCAATCACTCTGATTAAACACCGCCTGATGGACTCCTATGGAACTGCGGCAAATTTCTGTGTCATCGGTGAGCCAGTATCACTACCTGACGCCGAGACGCTTGCCGCATCAGATCGCTATCAGTTCCAATGGTGGGCGCTTGGATTGGTGGGAGCGCGTCCAACCGAGAAGAAGAAAGGCGCAGACAAAGGCATTGATGGACGCTTATACTTTCACGACGAGCTGTCAACAAAGACAAAGCAAATCATCTTCTCCGTCAAGTCTGGAAATGTGACTGTGAGGGATATTCGTGACTTGCGCGGAGTGCTGGATCGTGAAAAAGCTGAAATAGGAGTCCTCATTACAATGGAGAAACCTACGACACCGATGCGTAGAGAAGCGGCGTCGGCTGGGTTCTACGAGAGCGCTTGGAAGCAGACGCGCCATCCACACATTCAAATCCTTGCGATAGCCGATCTTCTCAGCGGCAAGCGTATAGACTACCCATACTGGAGCGATGACATTACTTACAAGAGGGCGGCCCAAAGTCAGAGCGGCGAGAAGTCGGAAACAATCCGCTTGAGGAATATGGATTAGGAACGCTTCAATTCAAACTGACCCGCTACCAAATTTTTCCATTACTTGCCTAAATCGATAACGTTATCCGCGTAGGAATCGTAACGGTCAGAGCAAGTGAACAACAGCGTCTGCCGGTCCCGCGATATTTGCTTGCATAACTCCATCGCGTGTTGAGACCGATCATCATCGAAGGTCACAAATGGATCGTCTAAGAATACCGGAGGCTTTGTAGAACCACAGACAAGGTCCAATATGGCAATACGCGCAGCCAGATAGAATTGATCCAACGTTCCTCGACTCAGTTCATCGCCGTCAGCGTCTACCATTGAGTTCTTCTCATCGCTGTATATTCTGAACTCAAGAGAGCGCTCATCTACTTCTACTTTATCGTATTTACCGCCGGTGATGAATGAGAGACGTTTGCCAATTTGTGATTCCAGTTGGTCCTTGGCGCCGCTGAGGGTTTTTGCGACCGCATCCCGTATACCATCAGCCGCCATACTGTAGACCCTGGCCTGCCGGTCGAGACGCTGCATTCGCTCCTGCGTCGCGCACAGTTGCTCTTCGAGAGCGTAAATGTCGCCTAGATCCACAAGATTAGTCTCAGTTATCGCCTGCGCCGAAATGCGGCGGTGATCCAACTCCGCCAGTTCCGTTTCAAGACGCTGCGCTTCGTTCACCAACTGCTGCCGTTCAAGCGGAGTAATATCGGCGGATTTCATTTCAGTCTCATCAAGGTTTTCTTTGATGTCGCGGCATGCCTTCGACAAATGCTTGCGTTCTTTTTGGAGGGCTTCGATGTTTCTACCCGCAAGCTTTCCGGCAAGCTCCGCTTCCGCTTGCGCCGATTCGAATCGAATCTGTGACCACTCAGCCCACTGCTTCCGCAATTCCTCAGCGGATGAGCAGCCGGAAGCTTTCACCAACTTCTGCTGTTCCTCGTATGTAACTCGTAACTGTGTACGTATCCGCTCCAGGCGCTCCTCCGCCTCATTGGCGCGGTCCGAGGCGTCTCTTGCTGCAGCGCTTTTGGACTGGTGGAGATACCCTATCGCCATTGCCGCAACAACGGCAATTAAGGCCGCGAGGTATTTCCCCATTGCACCCGCAATGACGCCTATAATAATGGAAAGTACGAACCCCGCCGCCGTGAGATAAAAGCCGGGCGGGCGGGATGACTGGGCGGAGGAGGCGACTTTTTCGAGTTCCTCCTCCTCCGTCTTCTCCGCGGCGGCATGTACTCGAAGCGTCGCTTCGAGCGTAGCGAGAGCTTGCGGCGTGTCCTGCGGCATTTCGGAAAACCTTGAGAAGCTTTGCGCAGCCTGCTTTTTCTCACGGATGCTCTGGCGAAACCGCTCAATAAAGTCCATCTCCTCCTGCTGCGCGTTCTCGGCTTCCGAGGCGGCTTCAAGCTCGGCGCATAGTTTTGCTCGTTTCTCGTAATTGGCAAGAAGGGCTTGCGCGGCCTCAAGTCGGCGCCGCCTATCCTCGCTATCCTCACCAGCGGCGTTGACCGTCTCCGTCGCCTGCAGCAATCTATCATGGTCGGCCTTCTTAGCCGTAAGCTCAACCTTTAGCCGCTCGGCGTATTCCTGGGCTTCCTTTATTGCCCCAGGATTGTTCGCGGGCCTATCCAAACCCTTCCTAAGATCCGCTGCCTTTGCCTGAAGCGACGCCGCCGCGCGGGTCGCCACGGTATCCTCAGCCCCTCCCGTAATCACGCTTTGAAGCTGATCGCTAATTTGCTCTTTTCCCTTACCATTGATATGCGCTATGTTGCTTTGTGTGACGCATGCCGTGGCCCTGAAAAGCTCTTCAGCGCCTAAACCGGTCATCTCCGCCAGCCGCCGATGAATCGCGTCGCGCTCGGTCAGTTCTTCGCCATTACAAATGTTAGTCAGGCGTTCGGTCTTTGCGTCGAAGTCCTTCTCCAGCTTAAACGCCTGGCCGTCCCAGTCAAACTCCAACTCAACTTTGAAATATGA
>JAUSEB010000053.1 GCA_030650495.1 Armatimonadota bacterium
CTAGCCACTAGCCTGTATTATTCACGAAGATAGTAAAGCCATCGCAGACCGTCATTCCGAACGAAGTGAGGAATCTGCTTTTTAGCTTCAGGAAAAGCAGATTTCTCGCTACGCTCGAAATGACGTGAATAATACGGGCTAATCGCTAATCACTCTTTCTCTCTTCGTGTCTTCTTGATTACATCCCATTTGTGATCAAGAGTCTTACCTTCAATCATGTGCCCGTTCACCCTAAAATCGTTGATAGCCTGATGGTCGCGTGATATAATTCGTGCGAAGCAGGTGAATGTCGGAGCCGTACGCTCTCTTGAACTATTAGAGCGTGGCATATATCAGTTTTAGAACTCGAGTCAGCTCGGGAAAGGCTGAAATGAATGAATTATCGAGATAATTGGCTGAAATCGCAGCTATTTGCCGCTCCGGAGAGGGTACCGCTTGCGCCTGGTATGGGCAGGCTATCAACTCGTGAGCGCTGGCATTCAGAGGGTCTGCCCCTGGAAATCGATGCCCCGTCAGCTATAACCGCGTATGCGTACCGCGAAGCAGGCGGTAGTGAGATATTGCCGGCGCCCGGCGAGAGATTTCAGATGCGCGAGCGGATGATACCGGAGTTTGAGGAGAAGGTCCTTCAGAAAGGGGAACGCAGCCAGATTGTCCAGGACTGGAAAGGTAATATCTGCGAGATCAGCAATGAATTCTCAGTAGAGCATCTGCGGAACGCAATCGACTTTGTTACACGGCGATGGATAAAATGCCCTGTTGAATCGCCTGCCGACTGGGAGCTTATAAAGAAAAGGTATGATCCGAATGACCCTTTACGCCTCCCACAGGATGCGGATGCGTTGGCAATGAAACTTGCTGACAGAGATTGGCCGGTTGAGGCGCACTTCTCCGGCCCATTCTGGCAGCTTCGCGAATGGCTGGGTTTTGAGGATCTATGCATGATGTTTCATGACGAGCCGAATTTCGTCAAGGAGATGATCGCATTCTGGGAAGATTATGTGGCGTCGCTTCTCACGACGACATTCAGATATGTAACGCCGGACAGCGTTCATATATCGGAAGATATGGCGTATAAGAAATTCTCGATGATCTCCCCGGAGATGGTGAAAGAGTTCTTGCTTCCGACCTGGAAACGGTGGGGAGAGTTGATTGGAGGCGCCGGATGTCCAATATATGCCATTGACTCGGACGGGTACATCGGCGAGCTTGTACCAGTCTGGATCGAAGCCGGATTCAACGTTTGCGATCCTATTGAAGTGGCGGCAGGCAATGATTTGCCGGAGTTCCGGCGGAGATTTGGACGCGATATGGCGTATCGGGGCGGGGTGGATAAGCGAGCAATAGCCAGTGGCGGACAGGTAATACGGGATGAGATTCAACGCCTGACGCCGGTAATCGCGAGCGGAGGGTATATTCCTGGTTGTGATCACGGCGTTCCTTCGAATGTGTCATGGCCGGATTTTGTGGAATACACTCGACTTCTTGCCGAAGCGATGGGGTGGATGTGAAGAAGTAGGGGCGAAGCATCTGCGTTTGTATCCGATACAGTGTGCAAAGTAGCGGGGCGGATGCTTCTAAAGAGGAGGGAGTCGAGAGAGTCGAGGGAGATTTCACCCCAACCTAACCCTCTCCCTCAACCCTCTGGTTGATAGCTTTATATGGGCAAACTATATCTCATCCGTCACGGGGAAGTGACGTGGAACAAAAGGGCGTGTTATACGGGATGGACCGATCTGCCGTTGACCGATAATGGCGTCAGCCAGGCCGTAAGCGTTGCGGAAAGGTTGAAGCCGGAGCCGCTTGAAGCGGTATACTGCAGCGATCTTCAACGCGCGAAGGTCACGGCGGATCAGATAGCCGCTTCGCATAGGCTAACACCCATAGTGGACACCGATCTCCGCGAATTGAATTACGGAGAATGGGAGGGCGTCCAGGAAGCGCAACTGCCGGTGAGAGACCCGGATCATTACGCCGCCTGGGTTGCTAATCCCGCTGAGGTAGGCGTTCCCGCGGGAGAGTCATTTAATCAGCTTCTGGCTCGCGTGTCGCAAGCTATGTCTCGCATTATGGAGGCTCATCCTGATGGAACAGTCGCCGTGGTCGCCCATAAGAGCGCAAATAGAGTAATGCTCTGCCACTGGCTCAGCGTCAACATAAACCTTTACAAACGCACAGGGCAGGACAACGGCGCGATCAACACCGTTATTTTCAACCCGGACCGTGTCCAGGTTGAGGGGATAAACGATACTTGCCATCTTTCAGCGGAGCTTGTGACGGGTTGAGCGCGGTGATTTCACCAGGAACTTTTACGCCTGCTAAGGCTGTCTATGTAAGGGGGAGTTTAGAGAAGGAAAGAGCTGTTAGCTGTCAACTGACAGCTTTTCTAAACTCTAAACTCACGTTGACTCTCTGCTTTGCTGTATGGTACTATCAAGTGTGACGCGCGCGAAGGCGCGTCTACCACTGCCGGAGTGTGATAATGGATCATCTTCATAATAGGCTTCGAAGAGTTCTAGCGATTCTTTTCGTGGCCGTCTGTTTTGCGTTGGCCAGCGGCTCTGTTTGTGCTCAGAAGCTTCTTAAACCCGTTGACGGCGCGACGGTCCGTGAGGTCGTGAGAATTGCTATCACTCGGGACGCGGTCCCAAGGGGCGGCTATATTTCGGTTTTCATTGACGGGCGATTTGTCGGCGCGGGCGCTACTGTTTCGGATGCGAGTCCTCAAGCGGTTGTATTCGCGTGGAACTCGAAGGCTCAATTTGAGGACGCCACCCTCAGCCTTGCCGACCGACTCCCGAAAGACGGGAATCACAAGCTGAGAGTGCAGATACACGAGGCTTCCGGCATGATGAAAGAGGCGATAACGTCCTCGTTCGTACTGGCAAATAAAGCGCCGAGGCTCTCGCCGAATGATAAAATAAAACTTGCGTATCGGTTTCAGACAGGCGCGGCCTCCGTATACAGAGTGAAAATAGACAGCCAGATGACCAGCAATTCCGGGTCAGCTGTGGGCGGGGGTATTCCGATAACGGGAGAATACAAAGTAATTCAAACAATCGAGGATGCCAGGCCGGACGGCAGCGCTCTGGTCAGCTACAGGATTGACGCAGGGGGATCATTCGCAGTGCTCGGCCAACCCGCTATGATCAACGGTGGCAAGGAGAGCGGCAGCGTTTACAAAGAGGTAAACAGATACGGCCAGGTAATAAGGCGCGAAGGAAAGCTGCAGGACAACGTGCTTTCAAGGAGCGGACGCGGGTCGATCCCGGACATTCTGGCTCAACTGCCGAGAACCGAAGTAAAGATTGGCGACTCCTGGAAAGCAGCCGAGAAAGAGGAGTTCAGGATCGAGGGAGTAGGCGAAATCGTGGGCCTGGGCGCTACGAGCACACTGGAAGACCTTGAGTGGGAGAAGGGGCAAGTGTGCGCAAGGATAAAGTCAGTTTTTTCAGGCGCCGGGCGTTTGGTTGCTAATGATAAAAATCAAACCCAGACAAGGGTGTCGGGTGAAGGTATATTCTACGTCGGAGTGAAAACCGGCAAGCTTGTGAAGTCGTCGGTGTTCCTTTCTTCTTATGTCAATCTGGACGCGCCAAGCCCAGGCTCCGCGCCGAGTACGTCATCGAGTTCATCGGACCTCTCCGATCTTGATGATGATAATGATCAATTCGGGCGAGGTGGCGGCAGAGACCGGACAAGCTATGGCGCAGCCGGACCGGGATCAAGGCCGGGGTCCGCTACTGGTGGATCAACTGAGCCAGCCGCCGCGTCCGGCGACCTGCGAGTTACGATAAATACTGAACTATAGAAAAGCATATAACTGAGTGGGTGGAACAGAAGAAAAACAAGCGGAACTAGTTGAGCATCTTGGGGAACTGCGGACAAGAATAATCCGGTCAGCCATATATACGGCTGTCGGTATGGCTGTCTGCTGGTTCTTCTACTACGATATTTTCGACCTCCTTACGGCGCCGCTGACCGGGACTCTCAAAGATGTTAAATTCCAGATGGTCGGCTTATCCGAAGGCTTTATGCTCCGCATGCAGGTGTCACTGATCGCGGGAGCGATCATTGCCGCGCCCTTGATAACCATGGAGCTTTGGGGCTTCGTGTCCCCGGCCCTGACCCGCGATGAGAAACGCCCCCTAAAATGGATAACGCCGATGTGCATCTTCCTGTTTGCCTCCGGCGTTATGCTTGCTTATTTGATTATTCCAAGGACGGTTCAGTTCTTCGTATCCCAAACGCCCCCAAATACCGATTTCAGGCCCTTTATATCGCAGAACCTGATTTTCATTGTCAAAATGCTTTTCGCGTTCGGGGTCGTGTTCGAACTGCCGGTAGTTCTGATGTTTTTAGGCAAATTAGGAATAGTGGACTCGAAAATGCTGAGGGCATACTGGCGGCAGGCGATATTGCTGATGGCGGTCGTGGCGGCTATAGCCACGCCGTCCGCCGACGCGTTCACGATGATTATAATGGCCGTGCCGCTTTGTTTCCTCTATCTACTTAGCATATTCCTCGTGAAATTCGTTGAGCGTAAGGATGAATTCTGACGAGTTTCTGGCAGTTATAAAACGGCGCCCTGAATACAAAAGGCAAATTGTCCACACGGAACGAATTCCCGCCCGCCCCGTTAAATATGCGTCTCTCGAATCTCCCCTGAATCCACTTCTTGAGCAAGCATTATGCAAGCAGAGAATAGACCATCTTTACAGCCATCAGGCTAAGGCGATCTCCGCCGCACGAAAAGGTGAGCATGTAATTGTAGTAACATCCACCGCCAGTGGTAAGACCCTCTGCTACAACGCGCCGGTCATCGAGTCTATTCTTGTAAGCCAAAACAACCGTGCGTTATACATATTTCCTACCAAGGCATTGGCTCAGGACCAACTCGGTAAACTGCGCGAGTTGGGACTTCCGATGCAGGCCGCAACCTTCGACGGAGATACTCCAAATCATGAACGACGGATCATAAAAAAGAGCTCTCAGATCATTCTGACGAATCCTGATATGCTGCACGTCGGCATACTCCCATACCATGCAACATGGTCGAGCTTCTTCAAGAACCTGAAATATATAGTCATAGACGAAATCCACAGCTATCGCGGCGTGTTCGGCTCACATGTCGCTAACATCATGCGCCGCCTAAGGCGAATTTGCGCTCATTATGGCGCGGAGCCTCAGTTCATCGCCTCGTCCGCGACCATAGCCAACCCCGGCGGGTTGATGACGACTCTAACGGGTCTGGAGCCTACGGTTATAGATGAAGACGGATCGCCGTCGGGAGAGAAGATATTCGTCTTTTGGAACCCGCCTTACTTAGGCTATGCGGGCGAGAGGCGAAGCGCCAACTCCGAAGCGACTTTCCTGTTGACGGAGTTAGCCAAAGCAAGAATCAGGCATATCGTATTCACAAAAGCGCGGAAGACCGCTGAGATAATACTTCGTTACGCAAGGGCGCAATTGGCTGAGGAAGGTTTTGCGGATGTTGCAAACAGGATTATGTCCTATCGAGCAGGCTATCGCCCCGAAGACCGGCGGGAGATTGAGAAGAGGCTGTTTTCCGGTGATTTAATAGGAGTAACATCGACAACCGCGCTGGAACTGGGAGTTGATGTCGGAGGTCTGGACGCTTGTGTGCTCACCGGTTATCCCGGCACGGTAGCCAGCACATGGCAGCAGGCAGGCCGGGCTGGACGCGGCGTTAGCCAATCGCTTGCCATTCTTATCGCCCTGGACAATCCACTGGACCAGTTCCTTATGAAGAGTCCTGACTACTTCTTCGGGCGCAGCCATGAGACGGCGGTAGTAGACCCGTCAAATCCATATCTTCTCGCCTCTCACGCGCTCTGCGCGGCTTACGAGCTTCCTTTGACCGAGCACGATTTCGAGATTTTCGGACCCCGTTTGGGTGAAGTATTAGCGGTTTTGACGGAAGCCGGGGAGCTTACATATCGCGGAAGGTGGTTCTGGTCCGGCTCGAGATACCCGGCGGCTGACGTGAACATACGCTCGGCTTCAAGCGAGAACTATCAAATCATTGATACGGCCAAACCGGATGTCTCTCTTGGCATTGTTGACGGCGCGAGGGTGTTTGAAACGGTCCATTCCGGCGCGGTCTATCTTCACGCCGGTGAATCCTACGTGGTCGAGCGTCTGGATTTGACGAGCAAGATCGCTTACGTTATGCAGGCGGACGTGTCCTACTTTACAGAACCGGCGACAACCACCAGCCTGGATGTCAAAGAGACAGTGGAGAACTCGCAAATGGGCAACACCGAGCGGTTCTTCGGAGATGTGTTGGTTACGAACCAGGTGATCGGATACCGAAAAAAACAATTGTTTACTGATGAATTGATCGAAACACGGGATTTGGACCTGCCGCCTTCACACCTTGAAACGGAAGCCCTATGGTTCCCAATTCCCCAAAAAATGGCTGACATACTAATTGGGAGAGAATATGATTTGCCGGGTTCGATTCACGCGATAGAGCATGCGGCAATCGGCATTTTACCGCTATTTGCCATGTGCGACAGGCAGGACATCGGCGGCGTTTCAAATCCTGCTCATGCGGCTGTATCGGGGCAACCCGTTATCTTCATATATGATGGCTATCCCGGAGGCGTCGGAATCGCGCAAAGCGGTTACGACCGGCTGGAAGAACTGCTTGAGGCAACTCTTAAAGCAATAGATGACTGCCCGTGTGACGACGGATGCCCATCGTGCGTGCAATCTCCAAAATGCGGCAACAACAACGAACCGTTGGACAAGGATGGAGCGGTGTTTTTGCTGCGCATGCTTCTTGGATAGAAGGCGAAAGGGGATGGTTAGTAGGGGTGAAGCATCTGCCCCACGACTCCGAACACTGCATCATATACAAACGCAGATGCTTCGCCCCTACTTTCCATTGACCTCCCCTTCCGCCATGAGTATACTTAAGGTGTGCCTAATTTAAATTTGAAAGGTATGAAATGCCTAGCCCAAATGTAGAAGAGTATATCGAGGCTCTATACCGCCTCGGGGCCGCGGAGAAGCCGGTCGGGACGGGACACCTTGCCGAGAGTCTGCATGTCGTCGCGCCGTCCGTTACCACCATGCTCAAACGCCTCGTCCGGGATGGCCTGGTCATACACGAACCATACAAAGGCATAAGCCTGACAGAAGCGGGCAAGGCTATGTCAATGTCTCTCGTGCGCCGCCACAGGCTTTCCGAGCGTCTTTTAACTGATATGATCGGACTGCCATGGGATAAAGTACACGAAGTTGCCTGCAAGCTGGAGCATGTTATAACAGATGACCTTGAGGAGAATGTATATAACGCTCTCGGAAAACCGAAAACTTGTCCGCATGGTCATCCTGTTGACGCGCCAGACCCGACTTCACTACAGACATTGTTTGATCTAACCGCGGGTGATTCCGCCCGCATCGTTATGGTCGGCGAAGACTCATCTGAATTCCTTCGTTACGTATCCCAAATAGGCCTTGTGCCTGGTGTTGCTGTCAAGGTTATTGAGCGAGCTCCCGTCGGCGATGTGATTACTATCGAGTGTTCAGGCGCCACGGCCACAATCGGAAAGGACGTGTCAAAGAAAATATGGGTGGAGTCTGTCGAGCGGCAGGAATAAAGAAATCCGGTGGGAGAGAATAAGAACGTGACGGCGACCACACAATTCACAGAGATATCGAGACACTATGATGAGCTTATGGCCGGCGTGCCGTATCGTTTGTGGGTTGAATATGTAGAAGACATACTCAGGCGGATCAACTACCATCCATCCAATGTCTTAGACGCGGCATGCGGAACAGGGAACGCCTCCGAAATCCTCGCCGAGTTCGGTTATAAAGTCACCGGCGTCGATATTTCTCCCGGCATGATCGAAGTAGCGAAAGTGAAAACCAGAATGCTTGGAGAGGTCGAATACTTAGTCCAAGACTTGGCTGAGATGTACCTTAATCGTAAATTCGACCTCATCGTATGCGTCTTCGATAGTCTTAATTACATCACCGATCCTGACCGGCTGCAAATGGCTATTGAGCGAGTGAGCGAGCATCTGGTTCCGGACGGCGTGTTCATATTCGACGTGAACACTCCCTACGCCCTTTCTCACGGATTCTTCAACCAGAGCAATTTAGGCAGCCGCAAATATCCGAAGTACGTGTGGTCGTGCGCCTACGACCGGCCAACGCGAATATGCACCGTGACGATGGTCTTCGAGGTTCTCGAGGGAAAGGAAAAACGCCAGTTTACTGAGATGCACCACCAGCGGGCGTATGAAATAGATGAATTGCGCGAGATGGTCGCGAAAGCCGGCATGCAGGTAATCGACACCTTCCACGCGTATACATTCAAGAAACCAAATCGCCGGTCTGACAGGGTGTTCTTCGTCGCTCGCAAACCGTCGGACATGTAAAGATATGTCTCTATCTCAAAAGAAACTGCTTATAAGCGCCATTATCGCGGCGGCTCTGCTCGTGCTTTTGGGGGCGTTTCTGGGTTCCCGAAAACCTAAGCCCGCGCCGAAACGAGCTTTTCATCCATGGATCATCACAACGGCCTCTCCGAAAAGCCACAATGGCGCGTATCTCGGAAACGGCTTCATAGCCGCCCGGCTTGGCAACGAAGGCTGGGGTTATATGGACGGCCAGCCGCTTCCCAGTTTTATGTCTGGACTATACTCTGGAGAAACCATCGCGCAACTGCCACATTGGAGCGGCGTTGAGATATATGGGCGAAGGGGCAGGTTTAGGATTGATAAAGACCAGCCGTATCGCCAGTCATTGGATATGCGCCATGGTTATCTTAGAACGCGCTATGCGATGCGAAGCGGACGTGATGTGATCGACTTGGACGTTCTTTTTTTTGTATCGCGCCTCCGAGCCGGGATTGCGATTATCAGATTTATTATTAAGCCAAAACGTGATCTTGAAGTACGAATCGAATCAAACCCCGGAAAACTATCCGGCCTTCTAATTGCAGATCGCGGCGGCAAGACTGAAAACATAGATGTCGATAGTCCGACCGCCCCGTTCTTCTCCGCAAGGACAGCCGACGGCTCATCGCGGTTCTCATTGGCGTCGCGATTGATCTGCCCTTCCGCGATAAAAAGATTGCCTGAAGGATCGTGGGAAGGCCGTCTGAAAAAAGACAAACCTTACACATTCACAAAGTTCGTTATCGCTGCTAAAGATGGCCGCTACGGCGACCCGGTACGCCGCGCGCGGCTTACGCTGAAATCAGCCCTTGCGATTGGTTTCGACAATCTATTTGCGGAACACAAGCAAGCATGGCTTAAACTATGGCAAGCCGACATCAAGATAGTGGGGGACCCAGAAGCGCAGCAGGTGGTTCACTCGTGTATGTTTTATCTGCTTCAGAGCGTCAGGCCGGGAAGCGAGTGGAGTATACCTCCAACCGGCTTGTCCTCATCGGCATGGAACGGCCATGTCTTTTGGGACGCCGACACATGGATGTTCCCGGCGCTTCTGCCCCAGCACCCCGAACTGGCAAAATCCATAGTAGACTACAGATATAAGACACTTTCAGGCGCGCGGGTAAATGCCCGTAAGCGGGGCCTGACAGGTGTGGAATATGCATGGGAAAGCGCGCGAACCGGCCGTGAGACAATCAATCCACCATTTTCCGAAGAACGCCACATCACGGCGGACGTCGCTCTTGCCCAGTGGCAATACTATTTGGCTACGGGAGATCGCGCATGGCTGAGATGGCGCGCCTATCCGGTCCTTCGCGAGACAGCCAATTACTGGGTCTCCCGTTCCCATTATAACAATTCCACCGGCAAGTTCGAAATAAAACGGGTCACGCCGCCGGACGAAATCGCTGAGATAATCGACAACAGCGTCTACACCAACGCGGCTGCGAGAAAGAACCTAGAAGTGGCAAATGAGGCCCGTAGGCGTCTCGGCAGAGGCTGTATCTCCTCCTGGCGGAACACTGCGCATAAGATGTATTTGCCATTTGACGCGAAGAACCGGCGCTACATCGAGTTCAACGGCCATGCGGGCCAGCCCACAAAGCAGGCGGATACGGAGCTTCTGATCTACCCGCTGGAACTCCCTATGGCGCGAGATGTGAAAGAGAATACGTTCGATTATTATAAAAAGAAAGTCATGCCAAAAGGGCCCGCGATGTCCTCATCCGTTCACTCTGTAATTGCCGCGCGTCTTGGACGCCGTGACGAAGCATATCGCCTCTTCCAAAAGAGCTACAGGCCGTATCTCAGAGGGCCGTTCAACATGTTCAACGAGAAGCCGTCCAAGTATCTCGACAACACTTGCTTCCTCACAGGCGCGGGAGGAACGTTGCAAAGCGTCATTTACGGTTTCGGAGGCTTGAGGACTTCGTCAGAAAAGCTGAGCGCAACGCCAATTCTCCCGAAACAGTGGAAAAGATTAATCATCACTGGAATTAAATGGCGAGGTAAAACTTATGATCTGGATGTAGACCCGACAGGTTGGCGCTTGCGCAAAGTCAGCCATGCCATCAAAAACATGAACGCGCCGAAGATCAACCGCAGAGTATCTTCGCAGGCTAAATCGGCAAGATGAGCTCCAACGAAACTGCCGGCAACACCACCAAGCGCAAGCCATTTGCCGGATTTGATATCAACGTTACCCTTCGTAAAGTGCACAATCGTCCCGGATAATGATACCGGTATGATAACAAGTAGGGAGATGCCCTGCGCCAATTTCTGATCCATGTGAAGCAGATATATCATCGCGGGGACAAGCACGACGCCACCGCCAACTCCAAGAAGCCCGCTTAGAGCGCCCGCGACAACGCCGACTAGAACAACAGTGAAAGCCGCGCCCGCGCTTTGCGATACAATAGTTGCGGCCGAGGTTTCGGAGCCGCAGCCTGCAAGAAACAAGATTCCATCATATAGCATTCGTCCGGCCACAAAAACAAGAAGCAGCGCAAAGAGCTTCTTAAGTCTTGAGGAAGGCAGTGCGTTCGCGATTTTAGCGCCCATTACGGCGCCGACTATCCCGCCGACCGCCAGCTCAGCCGAAATTATATAATTCACGTTTCCATGCGCAGCGTAGGTCGCAACACTAACAACTGCTTTAGGTATGATAACGGCCAGTGAAGTGCCGTGCGCCTTATGCTGGCCGAATCCGAGGAGCAAGACCATAGCGGGAACCAACAAAACCCCGCCGCCTATTCCTATAAGCCCCGTCAATATCCCCGATGCAAAACCGATGGCTATGATAACAACAATTTTAAGTTTCCAATAATGCGCGTCGCTTCCGATCAGAATGTCTCCTTAGTTTAGAGTTGAGAGTTGAGGGACGGGATGCCTATCCTTCGGCTTGTTCTTGGGAGTGTTCAAAAAGTCCCATATACTTGTAGCTTGGGGCCTTGTGCCCCGTCTGCTGAGCGTAGATTCACTACCGCCGACCGGCCACAAGGGCCGGGGCTACGGTTTTTGAACACTCCCTCTTTGAAGCCGAAGATAAGTTGAATGTTTAATGTTGAAGGTTGAATGAAGCGATACCGGTCTATTAAACATTCAACCTTAAACCTTCAACTCTCCCTCGACTCTCTATATCCACTTCGGCCCTTCCGCCTACTTGCCCTCCTTGTATGGCCCGGCGATGACAAGCGTGCCGTGTTCTGGTCGCAAGTACTTCTTCGCAGCCGCGTTGACCTGCTCGATAGTAACCGAGCGATATATCTTCGCGTAGTCCTGGATGTAGTTCATTCCCAGGCCATATATCTCCGCATTGAGCAATGTTCGGGCGATACCATCGTTCTTTTCAAGCACGATGGGAAAGACGCCAATCGTATACTCGATAGCCTCTGAGAACTCCTCTTTTGTAACACCCTTATCTCTCAGCTTGACGATCTCCGTCTTCATTGACGCGATGGCCTTATCGGCGTTAGCCGGGTTTGTGCCCAACTGCACATACCATGGACCCGCTCCCAGCGTCGCGTCGAATGCGCTGTATATATCGTACGCCAGGCCCATCTTTTCCCTGATAGTCTTTCCCAGCCTGCTTGACCAGATGCTTTGGCCGAGTATACGGTTTGCGATATTAAACGAATAGAAATCTGGGCTTTTTCGCGGAATCATTCCCGCGTGACCTAAGATTATGTCTACCTGCGACTTGTCCATCATCGAGATAATTTCCCGGACAGGCTGCGCCTGGACGGGCTGTGTGGATATTTCCATTGTCGGAGTATTCTTTTTAGCCTGCCATGCTCCTAAGAACTCCTTGACTGTTTCCACGGCGGCCTGCGGCTTTACGTCACCGACAATCACTATAACCATAGTGTCGGGAGCGTAATACCGCTGGTAGAAATCGACCACATTTTGCCGTTTGATCGACTTCAAATCGCGCTCATCTTCATCTACCGTCTGCGTATGATAAGGATGACCCGGAGGAAATACGACAGACGTGAACTTGCGATTTGCGCGATTATCGGGAGATTCGTCATCCAGTTTAAGACCGGAAAGCGTCTCGCTTCTAAGCTTCTCCAGTTCATCTTCGGGGAAAGTCGGATTTCGCAGCATGTCGGAAAGAACATCAGTGACGAGCCGAAAGTCCCTGGATATTGCGCGGCTTGAGAACCAGGCTCCTTCAGTTGCCGCCGTAACACTTGCGGAAGCTCCTACAAAGTCCAGTTCTTCCGCGATTTTTAGAGAAGTCCTGCTTTTCGTCCCACGCTTCAGCATAGCCGCCGTGATCTTTGCAAGGCCCTTCTTCCCGTCCGGGTCGAAATATCCGCCCGCCTTCAGATTACCCTCTATTGCAATAGTCGGATTGCTGTGGTTCTCCTGGACAATAACGGTTATGCCGTTCGGCAGCGCTGTCCTGAACGGTTTGACCCTCGCGCTGTCAACTTTCTTGGGCGAAAGGGGCTTTGGGGATGTTGTGGTAGTGGTTGCTAAGGTTGTTTCGGGAAACCCTTTTCCCGAAACAGACATCCTACCGGCGTTGGTGTTTCGGGACTTCAGTCCCGAAACCTGACTGTATCCCGCTGGAGCGGCAAATTCAGCATCATGCAGCGCGTTCTCTGACACCTCAGTCCCCGCGGGTGAAGTGGCAGCCGTCGGCACGAACCATCCCACCGTGCTGTTCTTCTCCGTGAGATACCCCCGCGCAACCCTCTGAATGTCTTCCTTCGTAACGGCTTTTATCTTGGGAACGTAATCGTACATCAGCCGCCAATTAGCGACCGTGTCATAGTAGCCCAGCCCTTCCGCCTGGTCTGTCACGCTGTCCTTCTGAAAAATGAACGACGCCTCGAGCTGGTTCTTCGCCCGCATAAGCTCCTCATCCGAAACCGGTGTGGATTTCAAAATCTCCACCTGTTCCAGAAGGGCCTTTTCCAGCTTTTCAGGGGTTATCCCGTTCTGCCCTACCGCAATAAGGTAAAATAAATTTGGATCACGGGATGACATCGCTCCGGCGCCAATATCGGTAGCAATTCCCTTTTCCACAAGAGCCTGCTCCAGACGGCTGCTTTTACCGGCGGACATGATATTAGCCAACGCATCCAATGGATAAGTGTCTTTGGAAGTAATCGCCGGAATGTGGTAACCGATCATAACCCGCGCAATAGTTCCCTGCCGCTCAAATCTTACTCTACGCTGTCCTTCCTGAGGTGGCTCCACTGTCCGCACTACCGGAATTGCGGAGCCTTTCGGTATACCTCCAAAATACTTCTTAGCCAGAGCCAGCGCGTTACTAGTCTCGAAGTCGCCTACTATCACCAGTGTCGAGTTATTTGGGTGATAGTAAGTCTTGTAGTATCGGTAAAGATCATCGCGAGTAGCCCCCTCCACATCGCTTCTCCAGCCGATAATCGGCCACTGATATGGATGAGCCTTGAATGCCGCGGCTGTAACTTCCTGCCAAAGCAGTGTGCCGGGTGAGTTCTCGCGGCCTTCCAATTCCGACCGCACGACAACCCTCTCGGCCTTCAGTTCATTTGGGTCTATCAAGCTGTTGGCCATCCTGTCGGCCTCGACCTTAATAGCAAATTCGAGATGTTGGCTCGATGCCAATTCCCAGAAGTTCGTGTAATCTATCGATGTCGCGCCGTTCTGTATGCCCCCCTTCCTTCTCAGGAGCGTCGCGGCCTGCCCTTTTGGAAAAGCCTTACTTCCCTTGAACAGCATATGCTCTACAAGATGAGATATGCCGGTGATCCCCGGACGCTCGCTGCGGGAGCCCACGTGATACCACACCTGAACGGTGACCACAGGCGCCGCATGGACTTCCTTGGTGACAACCCTCAACCCATTCGGTAGTATTGTTTCCTTTACATCATCGACCGCCGACGCCGGTATTGCCAACACCAACAAAAGCGCAAATGCGAATAGATATCTGCTTGTTTTTCTCAATATCGCCTCCGGGTTTTTTATTAGCTTATATATTATACTACGCAACTTAATGCTCAACAGACATTTTCCCTTTCGTGTTTTTCCGTAGGGGCGAAGCATCTGCCTTTTTATCTAATATAGTGTGCGGAGTCGTGGGGCAGATGCTTCGCCCCTACAAAATATGATGAATATACCAGGAACATGAATCGGCGGCCCGGCAGTCATAGAATAAAACCTGTTCCGATTCATCGGGACCCAGGAGGCCAGGATGACTATTCGATCTTTGGAGCAAAAAGCCGGAGCGGTTGTTCGTGAAATCGAACAGGTTATCGTAGGCAAACGGGAGACAGTGCGGTTGGTCCTTGCCGCTTTTCTCTGCAACGGCCACGTGCTGCTCGACGACATTCCCGGAGTCGGCAAGACCACCCTGGCCAAGGCGATTGCCAAATCCATCGGGACGGAGTTCAAGCGCATTCAATTTACACCCGACCTCCTTCCCGCCGACATCACCGGCACATCCGTCTTTAGCCAGAAAACATCGGAGTTCGAGTTCAGGCCGGGGCCTATTTTTGCCAATGTCGTCCTTGCTGACGAGATCAACCGCGCCACACCAAAGACACTTTCAAGCCTCCTGGAGTGTATGGAGGAATTGCAAGTCACTGTTGATGGTATAACGCATGTGGTTCCAAAACCTTTTCTCGTCATTGCGACGCAGAATAACATCGAGCGGCGCGGTTCTTTTCCACTGCCGGAGTCCCAGTTGGACCGTTTCCTTATGCGCCTCTCCATGGGCTATCCGGACAAGAAAGAAGAGGTGACAATCATCGAGAGCCAGCTCTCCGAACATCCGATTCATAATGTCCAGCCAATTCTAAGCCGAGATGAGATTCTTGAACTACAGGCTGCCGTCAAAGAGGTACGGATAGATCCTTGCCTGAGAGACTATATTGTGGAGATTGTATCTCGCACGAGGGATCGCTCCGAAACCGAACTCGGCGCCAGTCCGCGCGGTTCTCTTGGCCTTGTAAACGCGGGCAGAGGAATTGCCGCGCTGGCGGGACGCGATTACGTTCTGCCCGATGACATCAAGTCCATTGCGGTTCCGGTCCTCGCGCATAGAATCATCATGAGGCCGGAAGCCTTAGTGAAAGGAATCACCGCCGAAAAACTGGTTATGGAGATACTCCATGAAATCCCTGTGCCGGTCGCGTATGAACGCTGAGTGTCACAGGAGCGCGGCCCGCCTAATGCTATGTCCTGCCTATGCCGGGCTGAAGCTCCTGTCCATCTTCACAGCGGCCCTCTTCTTGCTGATCGTGGCCGGAACCTGGAACGTGGATTACATGTTCATAATGGGCTCGGTTCTTTTAGCCTTGCCGGTAGTGTCCGCGGGGATTTGCGCGCTGTGGGCGCGGGCATTGTCCTGTGAAAGACGCGCAATCGGCCCGATGACCGAAGGCGGCAACCAGGAAATCGCCATAGTTTTGAGGCAGCCTCTTCTCAGCAATCTCACAGTTATGTTATCTGACAATTTGCCGGCTGCTATAAAATCCGACCGTGAAATGCCCGCACCGCTGGCAATATCGGGAACCTCAAGCGAATTCACTTATAACATCGAGGCGCTCAAGCGCGGTCTTCACCAAATTGGGCCGATAAGCGTAACAGTCTATGACCCCCTCGGCCTGATTGGACTCACCCGGCGATTCGGCCCAACACAGGAATTGATAGTTTATCCTAAGCCGATAGCCCTGGAATCCTGGCCGGCTCGGTCATCATATTCCAGCGCTGGGACATTCGGCGTTGATGCAACGGCGTCTCCTTCGTTTGGCGGTATGGATTTCTATGGAACGCGCAAGTATTACCCCGGCGATGACCTCAGGCGCGTGCACTGGAAATCAGCGGCAAGGGCAGGGGAGCTTATTGTAGCTGAGTATTTGGATGAGGCGGACGCCTACAACGTGACAATTGCGGTTGATGTGGAAGTAGGGACCGACATCGGCGACGGTCTTAAAACCACATTGGACTATACGGCCGGCGCCGCGGCCTATATCGCTGAACGGCAGTTGGAAGCCGGAGGGCGAGTTGCCCTAATGCTCGGCGAAAAGACCGTTGTAGCGGAAACGCCCAGGGATATGAGTATCATACTGGACGCCTTAGCCAGAATGAAAGCCGATTCGAACGCGGCGCTGGCCCAGTCGCTTCTCACTCACGCTCCTCATTCCGCTGATATTGGAGCCTTGGTTATCATCAGTTCAAAAGTTGACGATTCCCTTCGATCCGTGGCTCGCGGATTGTCATTCGCGGGAATGCGCATCATCCAGGTCTATATAGATCCGGATTCCTTTCGCGGCGAGAAGTCCGGAGGCGATATTGCGGGAGCCGTATTGGACGCAGATACTCCATTTTGGCTGTTAAGGTACGGAGGCGATTTGTGACACCGAACAACAGCCCGCAAAACGCTATTAAAGCCAAAATGCTGCGTTTCCTGCATCTGATGGGGCTTATAACACTCTTCAGCGCGGTTATCTCCGTCAACTCTGTCCGAAACGATAGCTGGTTTGTCGGCGCATCGATGCTGGCGGCGACGCTCGGCAACACTCTCAGCCTTTACTTGCGAAACAAACGCGCGACCTCACGGCTGATAGAGTTGATGGTATTTGGAATTTGTCTTGCCGTATATCTGAAAGTCATGTACAACCCTTACGACCTGTCGTCCCTCAATGCCGGAAACGTTGACTCGCCGCAGGTGAAGTTCGCCGAGCTGTTCGTATGGATAGAATGTCTGCGAAGCTTCACATTGACTTCAGATGAGGCTGTTATCTTCACAGGCGTTCCCACAATTGCGAGCATCGGCCTTGTGGCCACCGACAACATAAACACGGAAGTGATGCTGTACTTCGCTTTATATCTTGTTGCCATGACCACTATGCTCGCTCAATACGCCGGCATGCGCCTTTTCAATACTCAAGGGGTTTCAGAATCAATGGCGGCAATCTACACGCGGTTCCGACTGGCGTTGATGGTGGCTTTATTGGCATTTGTTGTCGGCGTATCCGCTTCCAGATTAGTTCGAATAGCGACCGGAGCCGCATTGGGGCAAGTAGTCAAATTCCCTGCCGGAGATGCGCTGGGACTCCCTTCGGTCCGTCGAGCCGATACATCAGTTCCTGTCATGCAGGGTCCGGCTTTTTTGCGCGACATTCGGGTTCTCGCCGTCAAGGCCGACCGAGGATATTATCTGAGAGGAAATGTATACGCCACTTATTCAGGGCAGGCATGGGATAACTTGACGGAGAACGATCGAGAACCGGTTTTCCCGCCAAAGCCGAATAAGAGCAATTACCTGCGTCAACTGGTCATAGTCCAACCGGGTTTCCAGACGAATGAGCTTTATGCGGCGGCTGAGCCTCATTCCATTTTTCCAATTCCACGGCGAAGTGTAGGCAGGCTTCTTAGAAACCATGAGAACTGTTGGCGAACAATGGGCATTCAGCCCGAGCGATTCCGCTATGAGGTCATCTCATATCTGCCGGAGGATAGCCCCGCGAAACTGGCCAAGTCCAGCGTAAAGTATCCGTCTGAAGTTCGGAAGGCTTACCTCCAAACAGTCAGCCTGTCCATGGATAATCCCATTCGCGCCCTGGCGAAAAGAGTGACGAAAGACTGCGTAAATCCTTATGAAAAAGCAATGGCTATTGAAAGCTATCTCTCGCGGGAATACCGATACGATCTCAATCCGCCCAAAGTCCCCAGGGGGAGAGACGTTGTCGAGTATTTTCTCTTTGACTCCCGCAGAGGCTATTGCACCGCGTTTGCGAGCGCAATGGTAATAATGCTGAGAGAGATGGGAATCCCGGCAAGACTGGCTACAGGTTACGCGCCGGGTAGATACGACCCTGTATCCAGGATGTTCGTAATCCGCGAGAAAGACAGCCATGCCTGGACTGAGGTATATTTCCCAAAGTGTGGGTGGATTGCATTTGACCCTTCCGGCGCAGAGGAGGAGAGACCAAGAGCCTTTTGGGAGATTTTCAAGGGAGAGTTGAGCAAAACCGTGAAACGGATAGCCGGCAAGCGCTCCTGGATGATAACAGCCCTGGCGCTTATGCTGTTACTTGTCGGCCTGTCGCGGCCCGATCTCACTACGCGGAAAATCACGCTGAAACGTAGAACCTCGATAGATCCAATGCGCCGAAAGGCTTTAAGCCACTACATAGCAATGTGTCGCGCAGCAAGCCGCGTAGCGGTGAGAACGCAATGCCAAACCCCATCCGAATACGCCGCCCTTGTCCGAGCCACTCCGGGTCTGTCGGAATCCGCAGGGCCGCTTATTGACGGAATCACAAAAGCATTTGAGGATATAAAATATGGCGGCAGAGAGCCGGATAGCGCCCTACTTCGCGAAATGAAGTCTCAAGTATCAGAACTGAGATCCCATCTTCGTTTTAGAAGTTAGAAGTTAGAAGTTAGAAGTTAGAAGTTAGAAGTCAAAGCCGTCAGCTGTCAGCTATTTGCCCTATGCTTCGGCTTGTTCTTTGAAGCCGAAGCTAACGCATGGCTATTCATCCTCCCTCGACTCCCTTTCCCATCCGCGTTTATCTGCGTTTATCGGCGGTTAATTTATTGCCATAATCGACGCTGAATGCGATAATGTATCGATGCCGATACCATACTCAAAATTCGCTTCCGGTTCGCGTACAGAATCGTTGGCTAAAGTCTACCTTTTTGAAGGTAAAGAAGACGTCCAGAAGCTGGAAGGCTTAACAAAACTGACCTCTCAACTCATAGACGAAGGATTTGCCGACTTTGATCTTGAGACGCTTGAGGGTCAGGGAGTAACAGCCTCCCGGCTATTAACAGCGGCGAATGTGCCCCCGTTTGCCTCGAAGAAACGGGTCGTCGTCGTGCGTCGCGCCAACGCAATCCCCATTGCGGAACAGGATTCTATCGCGTCCAAGCTCCACGAAATCCCGGACAGCGCGGTTGTCGTTCTTATGCTTCCAGCTCCTGAAATGAAGGATGGGCAGGCAAAAGCCTCTTCAAAGGTTTCCGCTGACTTGTCGAAGGCCGTAAACAAAGTTGGCGTAGTTGTCACCTTCGCCTCTCTCCGCGCTGAGGAGGCGGGAGGTATAATCGCAAAGAAGATCGCGGCGAGTGGGAAGAGAATTGACGCCGTCACACTGCGCAAGCTTGTAGACAGGGTTGGCAGCGACCTTTCCATCCTTAAAACGGAAGCTCAGAAACTTATCGATTATGCCGGAGATAACGCATCTATTACCGTCAAGGATGTGGAGTTCGTCACCGAGCAGAAACCGGAGGAACTGATATGGAAGCTTCTGGACTCGGTCGGATCTCGCAATACTTCCGCCGCTCTTCGACTCCTGAAGGATTTACTGCAAATGGGCGGGAGCGTGGATAGTGAAGCTCCCAGATTACTCGCAATGATTCTTCGCCAACTGCGGCTGATCTGGCAGGTGAAGGTACTTGCGGACATGGGTCAGAGCCTGATTCATCCGTCCGATGAAGCCATGGAAGCTTTGCCGGCGAACAATAACGTCGCGGCTTTTTGCGCGCGAGCTTCGTTCCAGGTTCAAAAGCTGCAGAGCCAAGCCCGAAACTTCACTTTGGCTGAGTTGGAGCGCTGCTTTGAATACGCGGCCAGGGCCGATCTGACGATGAAGGGTGTCGAAGGGGAAATAGAAGATCCGGCGGTCATACTCGAAATGTTGGTGATAAACCTCTGCAGACGTCGGCCGGCGCAAAATAAATGAGGGGCAACCACAAATCCTGGATCGCCCCTCGGTAAACTGTTACTCCAATATACTTCGGACTCGCTATTCGTCCCTAAGGAATCATCGCCTAACCAGCGGCCTTATTGACCTTCTTCATAATGCGCGATTTGCGTCTTGCGGCTGCGTTTTTGTGAATAATCCCTCTCTTAGCAGCATTATCCACAATGCTCTCTGTCTCGATAACGAGCTGCTTTGCGGCCGCAATATCACCACTGTCAGCGGCTCCCTTCGTCTTCTTAACGAACGTCTTTATCTTTGACTTGGCGGCAAGGTTGCGCAGCCTATTCTCGTGCGATTTCTTTACGTCCTTGGCAACCGATTTAATGTTTGGCACCTAGGTTCAAAACCCCCAATCTCAACTACTGACGAAAAATCTTCAGTGAGTATAGCAGCTTTTCTCTGAAAAGGCAACAAAAATCGAGTTGAGAGCAGGAGCATCGTTTGTTAGTTGTTTTTTTAGCAACCGCATAATGTACATGAAGTTTACATGAAAGAACACGTGTTCGACACAGGTACATTTGGCTTAAGTGTCTAAGTATATGGTGTGAGCGTCAAAGTCCAACCTGGT
>JAUSEB010000061.1 GCA_030650495.1 Armatimonadota bacterium
TAATTCAGTTCCCCCTTGCCTGACTTATTCTAGGCCAAGAGGGGGGGATTGTCAAACGCGGGGAGCTATCAGCTGTCAGCTGATAGCTCCCTATTATGATATTTAGCCTTCAACATTTATCTTGATAGGCTTGGTCTTGGAAGTCTCGGTCTTTGGCAGCGTCACCTGAAGCACGCCGTCTTTGTATACCGCCTTGCACTTGTTCGGGTCGATCTCAGCCGGCAGATCGTAGCTGACTGAGAACTTGCCCGAGCTTAGGCCGGTTACACGGCAGACAATATTCTCACCTTCTACGTGAGGATGCTTCCACTCGCCGCTTATCGTAATAGAATCTGAAGTTACATTCAGATCAACCTCGTCTTTGGAAAGCCCAGGCACGTAAACGTTGATGAACACACTGTCCGGACTCTCGCAAATGTCAACAGCCGGTTCGAAAGTTGCCGGACCAATCAGCCTGCTGAGCGGAGTGTAGCCAAACATCCGGGAAAACATCTCATCCATTCGGGTTCGCATGTGCTCAAGTTCCGCCCAGGGATCGAATCTGGCGATTGTTGGCTCAACGCCTCTCCTCGCAAGCTCTGATTGCCTTCGCCCTAGCATTTGGAACACCTCCATTTTCACTCCTATGCTTTGTTTTCTCCAATCGGTACATACCACATAGAAACACAGTTAAAACATTATCAGTTAAGTTACTTTAGCGTTATATTATCAAGTGTATGCTTTTGGAGGTAAGGAACGCATATTCGTGGAAGTGGCAGTAAGACAAACCAACAGGTGGATTTTACTTATATTATGGCAATTGACCGAGAAGAAATGGTGGCATGGTTGAGATTCAGCCGGCTGGAACTTGCGCCTCGTAAAGCGATAGCGCTCGCGCGGCATTTTAATGACCCAAGGGAGATATTCAAATCCAACATGCGCCGACTTGCTGAAGCAGGCGGACTGAATGAGGCGGCAATAGCCAAAATCCTGAACTCCGATACAAGCGTTGCGGAACAAGACCTGGAGAAGATAGAGAAGGCCAGGGTACGCCTTGTTACGATCAAGGACGATGAATATCCGGCTAATCTGAAGGAAATCCACGACCCGCCAGTGGTCTTGTACGTAAGAGGAGAGTTTAAGGAAAGCGATAAATTCGCCGTAGCTATTGTAGGCTCGCGGCAGGCTTCTATGTACGGCCGGACGATGGCGCAGCGAATCGCGTCGGATTTGTGCTCGCACGGGCTGGTGATTGTCAGCGGCGGGGCGCGCGGAATCGACAGCTTCGCGCACAAAGGAGCGCTGAAGACCGGAGGAAGGACCATCGCCGTGCTTGGAAGCGGGGTGGATGTCCCCTATCCCAGGGAGAACAAGGAGCTTTTCGACCAGATTGCCGCATCCGGGGCCGTAATCTCGGAATATCCGATGGGAGCGCGGCCTGAGGCCTGGAGGTTCCCGCCGCGCAACAGAATCATCAGCGGGTTATCGAAAGGCGTGCTGGTTTGCGAAGGCTCGAAAGACTCCGGTTCGCTGATAACCGCCGACTGCGCCCTCGACCAAAATCGCGAAGTGTTCGCCTTGCCCGGCGGTGTGGACAAAGAGACAAGCCAGGCGCCTCATAAGCTATTGAAGGGTGGCGCGAGACTTGTGGAATCCGCCGTGGACATTCTTGAAGAGTTGGGAGTTGACACGGAGCCGGGAGCGAGATCGCATCTGGAGCTTCCGCTCAATGATCTCGACCCCAAACAGAGGGCGCTGGTAGAACTCCTCGATTTGCAGCCAAAGCTCGTGGACAACATAATCAGGGAGAGCAAACTCCCCGCACCGGAAGTGATAAGCCTGCTCACTATCCTTGAGATGAAAGGCTATGTCAGGCGGGTGGCGGGCAATGCGTACGTGAGGGCGATATAGGGGGAAGAAGTTAGGAGTTAGAAGTTAGGAGTTAGAATGAGAAAATCGGCGCAATCATTTGTAGATTTAATCGTTTGGCAAAAAGGGTATCAGTTCAGTTCTGCGGGATTGAACAACCTCAATACACGTCACCCTGAACTCGATTCAGGGTCTATTCCCTCGTAGAATAGATGCTGAATCAAGTTCAGCATGACGTAATTCCCATAGAACTGAACTCTTTCTATTTCAGACAAAGCGCGGTTTTTGAACATATCTGAGGGTTCTCTTGAGGAGTGTCGTTATTATTTGATCCTTGCCCATGACCTCGGATACATAGACAAAGCCGTCCTTTGGGAAATGAGCGAATAAATTGGCCGCCTACTAAATGGCTACCGTACTGCAATTCTAACTCCTAATTCCTAACTCCTAACTCCTAACTTCTCCCTACGGTCTCACCGGCTTCCCATTGATACGTTTTTCGAAATGCAAATGAGGCCCGGTGCTCAGTCCGGTAGTGCCGACACGGGCGACTGTTTGCCCTTTCTTAACGCGCGCGCCTTCGCTGACCAGCAGGCTTGAGCAGTGCCCGTATAGAGTAGAAACGCCCCCGCCATGATCAATGACCAGAGCCTTGCCGTAACCGCCCATCCAACCGGACATAATTACCACTCCGTCGGCGGCGGCATGAATCGAAGTCCCTGAGCGAGCGGCGATGTCGATTCCATTGTGCATTCTCAAACGTCCCAAAATCGGGTGGTGTCTATAACCAAAGCCGGATGTAATGCGGCCCGCAACGGGCAGGTTGAGACTGCCTGTGAATGTGCGAGCATAACTCTTGCTACCGGCGCCTTTGCGCGTTTTCTCTTGAATTTGCCTCTCGATTCTCTCGGACATACGATCCAATTCATCAAGCGCGCGCTCCAACTGCCTGACGTCGCTCTGAATATCCTGAAGCCGCTCCTGCTTCTCATCGACAAGATCGGCAACGCCGTCTCTTTCCCTCACATATTTCTCTTGCAACTCCGCCGCCGCGGCTACTTGTTGTTCCTGCGCGACGCGGTCAAGTTTGATCTGCTCCTGGTCTTCTTTAATGCCCTGTATCAAATCGACATCGCTGCTGATTATTTTCTTGATGCCATAGGCGCGGGTGAGTAATGTCCACATATCCGTGGAGCCGAGGATTACATTTGCATAGGAGACCGTTTCGCCTTCGTATATATCCACTATTCGTTCGGAAAGCAGCTTTTGGCGGCGCGCAAGCTGGCGTTCAGTCCTTTTCAATCTCTCAGTGGTGATTCGCAGTTGCTCTTGTGAGCGCAACAGCTTTATTTTCACTACCGTAACACGGCTCTGCGCGGATTCAAGCTGTCGTTCGGTATGCTCCAGTTGGCCAAGAGCGGTCTTTGCCTGAAGCCTGGTCTTGTGCAGTTGCCGCTGCTTTGAGACCATACTCCGGCGGATATTAGCCAGTTTACTTCGCATCTGTCGGGTTACGAGTTCCAACTTGCTGGGTCTGGAGCTTTTCTTTGCCGCCGCGAATATATCGGGTTGTGAGATGAGGGAAAGAGCCAAGAGGACTATGGTTATTATTGCAGCGGTTCGCGGTTTATTGAACAATAGGCGCATTACATCTTCCCTCAACGACTACATGCTTTTGGCAGCCGAACTATTGTAATTATAGGTTCCCGGCGTCAGATCTTCAAGAATTTATGTATTGAAAACATGCTTCCCATTGCGCCGATTGCGGCTCCCCCGGAGACGAGAGCCCAGCAAATTTGCTCTTTGCCAACTCCAGATGAAACCGATTGCATTATCGGCATTGCGCTGACCGCCACCTGGTTGATGTAGGTCATTCCGGCTCCGACCATAACGAATGCAATTGCCGCCCCACCAGCCCCGAAAATAATGCCTTCGATTACAAGCGGCGCCCTGATGAACCAGTTGGTCGCCCCAACAAGCTGCATAATCTTTATTTCGCGGCGGCGCACAAAAACCGTGAGGCGGATTGCGTTGCTTATAATTAGAATTGTCGCGCATAAAAGAGCAAAAGAGGCTATCGCGCCGAACCATTTGATAAAATCGGCAATCGCAAGAATGCCTTTCCAGAATGTGCGGCCATCCTGCACGAGGTCGATGTTGGGAAGCTTGCGGATTTCATCGGATACTTTGGCGGTGTCACGGGGATTTCGCACGGTCACGCGCAGAGTGTCCGGCAGCGGGTTCTTCAATCCCGCTGTTCCCAGTCCCGGGCTGCCCTTCTTAAAATCCTGCCAGGCTTTTTCTTTTGGATAAATCTTGACGGATTGCACCGCGGGAATTTTTCCGACTTGGACGGCCAGATCGGAGACTACTTTCTTATCAAGGCCGACTTTAAGGAAAACCGCCACCTCGAACTTGCGAAGTTCGCGCTGCGCCATACGGTGGGCGCCTAGAATAAAAAGACAGAAACTGGCAAGTATTGCAAGCGACAAGGCTGTGGTGCTTATTGACGCGACAGCCATCAGGCCGTTGCGCCGCATGCCAACCAGGGCTTCCTGAATAATGAACTCGATGTTCCTAAGGATGGACATCGTACGAACTCCTCTCGTCGTCTCGTACGATCTGCCCCTTGTCGAGAACGATCACGCGCTTGCGCATCTTGTTGACGACCTCACGGTCGTGAGTGGCGACCAGAATCGTAGCTCCACGGATGTTGATACGGGAGATAAGCTGCATTATGTCCCACGAGGTGTCGGGGTCGAGGTTCCCCGTCGGCTCATCAGCTACCAGCAGTGGAGGATTATTCACCAAAGCGCGGGCTATGGAGGCGCGCTGCTGCTCGCCGCCTGAGAGTTGGTTCGGAAACGCATGACTGCGATGGTTAAGAGAAACTAAGTCGAGGATTTCCGGGATTCTTCGGTGTATCTCCCTGGATGGGGCGCCGATGACTCTCAGCGCAAACGCCAAATTCTCCCACACGGTTTTCTGTGGAAGCAGGCGGAAGTCCTGAAAGACGATTCCTATTTTCCGCCGCAGGTACGGGACCGCCGATGGGCGGAGGTTCACCACGTCCTCTCCCATCACTTTCACGTCACCGCCGGTCGGAAGCTCTTCCCGGTATATCAGCTTCAGGAGCGTCGATTTGCCGCTTCCCGTGGCGCCTACAATGAAGGCAAAATCGCCCTTCTCGACCGAAAGGCTCACCGAATCCAGCGCCTGCACGCCGCTTGGATAGACCAACGAAGCGCCCTGAATATGTATCATAAAACTGAGTCTCCAATTCGGATTCCAAGTAATTATACCTGATGAGTAATACGAGCGCAAACGGAAAAGGGTTTACCAAAAAAACACTCTCAACCGCTTTTCTTTCGTGCAGTTTTTCTCTGTTTTCTCTTGAGGTTTATCTGGTCGAGTCCAAAGGAGTTGACGTCGACGACCATTAGCAATAGTTGTCCTGCAATTTAGCTGCGCCTATTGACTGCTCCACAGAGGTACGCTATCTTGCTATACCAATACACTTTGAGGTAGCAGATAATTGGACAAAGCGCTTTTCGATCTAGTACCACCAGCTCAGATGCTGAAAACAGTAACATTATCGTGCGGTTTGGTAGCTATCCTTGTTCTGGCGCTCTCTGCAATGGGATGGTGTGTGCCGGAAATCAGCGCCGGACCCGCGCAGAGTGGTCTGAGTATTCAATCAGTGGAGTTCGAACCGATTGGCTCCGGCAAGAACGTGGCGCATGTTAGCGTTTCCAATCCGACGGCTGAGCAGAAGGTCTTCCTTGTAGACATCCGGACAGATGGTCGTATCGGGTCGGAACGCCATTACACTGCCACCTTGAAGGCAGGAGAGAGAAGACGAGTTCGTTGCGTTTTCTACATCAATGGGCCTATTGAGAAGAATGCCTCGATAACCCTCAGATTTTACGAACCATTGTCGGCGGAAAGCCGGGACGACAGCCAATACTTCCAGCAACGGCTATTCAGCCTGAGCGATTTCCAGTTGAGAACGTCGGTGAAACTGAAACCCGTGCCGGAATCCGATATCAAGGCAGTTCAAGCCAGGCGCGCATTCAAGTCATTCCAGCAGCTTGTCCGCGAGGAATACTACGGCAAGATATGGGACTCCGTCTTCTCCAAAGACTACCAGGATGCAGGCTTCCAGTCACTGGACACTTTTGAGATGGCCATGACAGACTCTGACTTCCCTTGCCTGGTCTACTGGGATCGTGATACTCTACTGGGCATGCGCCCGGCTTCTGTGGGCAGTTCGAGCAATCTTATCGTCCTTTCGGTGACGAACGGCAAGGAGACATGGCAGATCAACTTCGCCCCCTCTAAGAGCGGCTGGCGAGTCGACTGGATCAGTGGCTATGTGCCGACGATTCTTCAACCACGCAATAAGGACGACGGGGGAAGGCTCTTGCTGGCGAAAACGCAGACGTTCAACACTCAGCACTTCGAGATCCACTACTACAAGAACTCCACTGCCGAACGGGAACTTCGCTCAATAGCACAGACCAGGGAGAAAGGGTATGCCCAAATCGTTGAATCCCTGGGGTTATCCGGATTGCCCAGCGACCGCAAAATAGTGTTATTCTTCTTTGAGGACATGAAGACCAAGTTCCTAGACACGGGACACATTGGACTGGGGTTTGCCAGTGGAGACACCATAGGGGAAGTGTACAACAAAAAGCAGCACGTCGACCCATACCACGAGCCCACTCATATCCTCATGAGACCATACGGCGAGCCGCCGGCTATCCTGAATGAAGGCGTTGCGGTGTATATGTCTGAACGGCTGGGAGGAGCGCCCGCGCTGCGATACCTGGGGGGTAGAGACCAGACGCTATACGCCCGGACCCGTGATTTCAAGCAGAAAGGTGAATGGATAAGTCTCAAAGAACTGCTCACCTACACGGATATAGGCTCACAGGGGAACCGGACTGTGCTCGCGTATATCGAGGCTGGGGCATTCGTCAAGTTCCTGATCGAGACGTTTGGAAAGGATAAGTTCCTCGATGCATTTAAGAGTCTGACGGCCTCCGAGGATCCCAAGGTCCGCCGCCAGAATCAACAAGATATTGAGCGAATCTACGGGTCCTCCTTACAAAAGCTTGAGGAGGATTGGGAACAGTCGTTCGTTGTTTCGGATTTGAATGGAGCGTAGCGGAATGGAAATCCCGAAACAAGCGGCATAACGCAGATGAACACAGATTAAGAAGCTATCAACTGTCAGATGATAGCTGACAGCTGATAGCTAATACGGCCTACATCGAAGCCTTCACAGGCTCACTTATTTTACTGCGGACGAAGTCGCACGCCTGTCTGACTTCATCTTTGAACTCGTCATAGTCGATTTGCAGACCTTGGATATACGCGCTCCAGCCGACGCTGGTTTTGGCGTAATGCACGGCTTCTTCTATCTCCTCATCCGTTGCGCCGAATAGCTTGGCCACCTCGGTGTGATAGAGAACGCAATACCGGCATTTGGTGACTGCCGAAAGTCCAAGGCCGATCAGTTCCTTATACTTGTTGGGGATGCTTGTATCCGCAAGCTGCAGTTTCTTGAATATCGACCACTCCTCTTCCAAAGTGGAGTCAGGAACGCTCTTCAAAAAGCTTGGAACGAGACCTAGAGTCTCTTCCATATCGCGATATATATCTGTTCTACTCATGGTAGGCGCCTCCGTTTGGATAAGTCTTCTACATAGAGTATTACCCACCAAGGGAACGCTTATACCAAAGGCGCTTTTATTATGCTTCGGCTTGTTTTTGGGATTGTTCAAAAAGTCCTATATACCTGTAGCCTAGGGCTTTATGCCCGTCAATTCACGCTCAGGTTGACTGCAATATGACGCCCACAAGGGGCGAGGCTACGGTTTTTGAACACTCCCTCTTTGAAGCTGAAGCCACCCTCAATGGTTATTCCAGCCCCAATTCCCGCTCGTCCTGAGCGCGGGTCAACCGCTTGCCGCCGCTTTTCAATGAATAGCCCTTGGGATAATCAAACTCCTTGCTCTCAAGCAGTTCCTTGATAGTCCGTATCTGGAGTTTGGGGATTTTCCGCCCGCTGGGAGCCTCGAAGAACCCCAGTTCATCCGCCTCGCTGTACATTCCCTTTGTCGGCGTTTCAAGACAGATAAAGAACCCCATCGCGGCTTTGTCCCGCTGGATGACGTGTCCGAAATCGCGGATTACGCTGGGGGTCAAATGCCCGCCCTTTACCTGGCAGACCGCCCATTGCAACTTGCCTGATAAGTCATGGAAATATACTTTCCCGTCAACGCCTTTATCTCCGCTCTTATTAGGCTGCGGAATACCACCAACCTTATGCACAGCCCACATTTCGAATTCTTTCGGACTTTGATTGAATAACTTACCAGCGGAGTTCGCATCATAAGGAATCCCAAAAATACCATAATCCCTTTCGCGCTTTAAGCCAAAGCTTTTGTTTAGACGCTCTATCATCAAGTCTATTGCTATAAACGTAACGTCAATGCCTATCCACTGCCGCCCAAGCTTCTCCGCAGCCACAACCGCCGTCCCGCAGCCACAGAATGGATCGAACACAATCTCGCCGGGATTTGATGACGCGCTGATAATCCGCTCCAGCAGGGCCAGCGGCTTCTGCGTCGGATAACCCATGCGCTCAGCCGAGGTGTTGCCAATCCTCTGGATATCAGTCCAGACATTCTGCAGAGGCTGACCGGGGCTATCCTCCAGGTACACCTTTAGGCCATCCATCCGTGGCGTTCCGTCCTTGCGGAGCAGGATTCTTCCTTCGTCCCACCACTGCTCTAGCTGCTCTACAGTGTATCCCCAGCCTCGGTTCGGCGGCGGCATGGTGCCACGCCATTCGAACTTGCCGGAATCGCTGTTCATGCGGTCTGCCGAAAGGTCATCGCCCCGGTACCAGCGGCCTTCTTCGTCTTGCTTGTAGCGGGAGAGTTGCTTGATGCCATAGGGAGTGTGAAGCACGTTCCACGTCCACTCGTCGGACTTCGTATAGTAGAGGAGAATATCTGCTACATTCCCATATCGCCTTGCTGTGTTGTGGCTGGACGTTCGTTTCCACGTTATCTCGTTCCTGAACCGTGTGGGCTGGAAGATAACGTCGAGCATAACCTTAAGGTAATGGCTAGCCACCGGGTCACAGTGTAGATAAAGACTTCCCGTTGGCTTCAGCGTTCGATATAACTCCAGCAATCGTGGAGCCATCATAACAAGATACGCCATCATCTCGCTCTGGCCGAGAATGCGGTAAAGAGACTCCATCAGGTCAAAGAGTTTTGTGTTCCGGGGATCGTCGAAGATTTCCTCATATCGCTGCTTGCTCCACTGCCAGGTGTCGGTGAATGCCATAATCTGCGCCTGGTTCTCGTCCTTCTTCGCCTGCCTGAACAGCACGTTATAATCTCGGGCGGAGTTGAACGGCGGGTCCAAATACACCAAATCCACCGATTCATCCGTGATATGCTCTCGCATTATATCCAGATTATCACCGTAGTAGAGAGTGTTCTTCATAGTGCTTCACACTTCTCCACTCGCTATGCGAACTCCTGCTACTCTCTCGACTCTCTCCCTATCACCCAAGACCCACAACCCAACACCTAAGAAGCCCGGTTTCGGTTGACAGTCGAAACTTCGCGGCATATAATTAAGCTGCGGTCGGGGCGTAGCGCAGTTTGGCTAGCGCGCTTGTATGGGGTGCAAGAGGTCGCGAGTTCGAGTCTCGCCGCCCCGACCAAAATCTTTATTTTCAACATTTGGACGGGCCTATAATTGAGGCCCTTCTTTGCTATTTGGAGACCGAAAGGCAATCATGCTCCCACTACACCACAAACGTATTGCCATTGCAGCCGCTTCGATTTGCTTGATCCTCATTTTCTCCGGTTGTTCCGGCAAAGCAAGCGGACCTAAATTCGATGGGGAAAACGCTTTCAAACGCCTCAAACAGCAGTGCGACTTCGGCCCACGACCTCTCGGAACTAATGCCCACGAAAAGACCGGTGATTTCCTGGCAGCGACGTTGAAGCAATACGCGGATCAGGTGTTTGAGCATAGAACCAGGCACAACTCCAAGTCAACCAATCGCGCGTATACGGTGAGGAATATCTTTGGCGTGTTTGGCAAAGACGGCAAGCGGTGGGTTCTGCTATTGGCGCATTGGGACACGCGACCGATGGCCGACGAGGAGATCGACCACGCGAAGGCCGCAAAACCTATTCTCGGCGCCAATGACGGAGCTTCAGGTGTGGCGGTACTTCTTGAAATGGCAAGACTATTCTCTGAGAAACGGCCAAATGTAGGAGTAATCATAGCATTTGTAGACGGTGAGGACTTCGGCGCAACTCCCGACGAGATGTTCATAGGATCGAAGGCGTTCGCCCAGTATTGGAAAGATGTGATGAAGCCTGTGAGCGGCTTCAAGAAGTTCGACTATGGTATTCTGCTGGATATGGTCGGCGATAAAGACTTGGAGATTCACAGGGAGATGTTCTCAGCCCAAAAGGCTCCTGAGATTGTGGATAAAGTCTGGAAAGTTGCGGACGAACTGGGTTACAAGCAATACTTCAAGCAGGGCAAAGCGGACATGAAGTATATGATCCAGGATGACCATCTGCCTCTGCTGGCCGCCGGGATCAAGTGCATCGATATAATCGACTTCGATTACGCATATTGGCATACGCTTGATGACACTGTGGACAAATGCAGCCCGGAATCGCTGCGAATTGTTGGGGATGTTGTCACACGGGTTGTCTACTCTGAGCCGGCGTTCGCGGATTCGGCCGCGGAATAAGCTGTCTGGACGCTTCTTAACCCATCGGCAAGAGTCACTCGCATCTGATGCGCGGGATTTTCGATTGCTGTTATAAAATCATCCATAAGGCGGCGAACGAGCTTTGCGTATTCTTCTTGCTTATCCGGATTCTCAACGTAGGCCAGATTGATTTCATGGGCCACAGTGTAACGGACCCCACTGGAGACGATTTCCGTTTTCTCCACGGGCGAAAACTGAGCATCCGCGCCTGGGAAAATCTCCTCCAGGCGAAGCAACTCCGCGTATGTTACGGAGCCTTTTAATCGCAGTTCGAGCGGTATCCATCCGAACACTTCTATCTGCCCGCGATGGAAAATATAGGTTGATTTAGTCTCCTCCATATCATCCGGCTGTGAAAACGCATGGTAAAAAGCGCCCATGGTCTTATTGGCGTATTGAACCGCGGCGAGGACTTTGTCCTGGATCCCCGTCTCGCGTTCGGTCGCAAAGCCAACAATCCGCGAAGGATCGCTGTCCACCAGCCAGCCGGCCAGATCGAAGAAATGTACGCCGTGCTCGATGAATATGCCTCCGCTCTTGCTCCTGTCCCAAAACCAGTGACCGGGTTTGAGGCCCTCGTCGCTCGCGTAATTATCCACGATGACCCGCGTAAGTCCTCCGAGCAGACCCTCGAAACGCAAAGCTCGCAGCTTCTCCATCAGTCCGCTGTATCGCATCATGAAGTTCACTGCTCCAACGCGGCCCGATTCCTCCTCCGCCCGTATGATATTCTCAGCCTGAGTGGGATTCATAGCCAACGGCTTTTCGATGAGAACGTGCTTGCCCGCGCGAAAAGCCTCGATCGCCATTGACTCGTGAAGATGAGGTGGGGTTGCTATTACAACAATATCTACATTGGGGGCTGCAAGCAAATCACGATAATCGGCGGAATAGAACGGGATGCCGTCCTCCTCCGCCATCTTCCTGACCGTCTCGACTTTGGTCTTTGTGATGAAGGTTACTTGCGCGTTTGCAAGCTGCTCCCAGCTTTGTTTGAGAAACTTGCCGAACGCGCCGTAACCGATTATTCCGATGTTATGCATGGAACCGTCCGCGTGAATCATCTAGTCTTTCAAGCCGAAATACTCGTTCAGCATTTTGCGCACCAGACCTTTTGCCATACGTTGTCGTGTAGCGCGTTGGCCGCTCAGGCTGAAAGTTGTGTCCTTATTAGCGGACTTGCGCTTGGTGAGCACGGTCTTACCGGTTTTACCCTCAAACATCACGACGGTAACATCGCAGCCAGCGGAACTACCCCAATACCCGATGTTACCACTGGATCCCACTCCAGCCAGTACCAGATAACAAGCATTCAGTTTGTCCGCTAGTTTTGTTATGTTCTCCGGGGATACGGCATCTGGAATGCCGTATAGTAGACCATCAACGTTTATCTGAAGTTCCCTCACTACAGCGTTAACCTCTGCGTCTGGTAGAATTTCGAAGCTAAAACCAGAAAGCGCTTCAGTTATACCCTCCTGTACGACGTTTCGCATGTAGTCAAGGTTGCTTGTGGACACAATAGGCATAATGGCGGCTCTTTTTTGTCTTGCCTTGTAAGTCAGGACTATTTGGCGTCCGCTGTCTTGAGTTGAAAATAAGACACTGCCGTCCGCTAGACGTCTATAACTCTCCTTGTCAGGTGTGGTTTCACAGCATTTCATCAGCTTGCCTGTCTTAGAGTCCAGCACAGCCAAAGTATTCGTGTCTATGAGTACACCGGGCATAGACTTGTACGTAGGCTCTTTGCCCTTTGGTATCACGAACTCCGTTTTGTTGTCTGCTGGTTTGCCAAGGCCGAGGTCAGCCGGGCCGGAGCCTACGCGCCGTCGGATACCTCCAAGCGCCGTGAAATCAATCTCCGCGAACTTAATCACCGTCTTTGTGTCAAAGTACTGCTTCGCAGCGTTGACTGGTATGGCGAAGTATACGTCGTGCGCTTCATCGAAGTCCCCTAGCGCAACCAAACCCACCAGTTGTCCGCTGCTGTTGATGAGTGGACCTCCGCTGCTGCCGTGTGAAATGGGGGCGGTGAACTGGATTAGTACGTCGTCTTCCTTTCGACCCTCCTGCATGAGCCAGGTCTTCAACTTGTCAGGAAAATCACCGACACGGCGAAGGGCACTTACGACACCCTCGCTCACCGTGTTCTCGAATCCCTTGGGGCTGCCTATTGCCACCACTCTTTCACCGGGTTTGAGCGCCGATGAATCTCCCACAGGCAGGGCAGGCAAGTCCTTTCCATCAATCTTGATAACGGCTATATCCATGTTTGGGTTGAAACCGAGCAATCCCTGTGCAGGGAAGTAGCCGCCATTATTCAGCTTCACCAGAGCAGATCGTGCGCCCTCGATTACGTGGTAGCAATAGAGAACAGTTCCACCAGAATCAACCAAGACTCCGCTGCCCTGGCCAACATCGGGTGCTTCAATGACTACTGTGGCAGGAGCGGCCATCTCTGCTATCTTGGCCGTCGTTAGCTCAACGCTATATACTAGCTTTCCACCCAGGCACAAAACAGCCACTAAAACGATGAAAGCTACGCAACTTCCTATTCTTATCCGCATCTCTAAGCCCTCTCTTCAGACCTCTGCGCCACCCATTAATCTTCAGCTTACTTTTTTCCTCTAATAAACTTGATGACTGACGAATTGTAGCAAGCATTCTAAATGAAGTCAACAAATCAGATTCCTGAAATCCGATTCCTGCATAGAGGTTGTTTACAAGGTGAGTGAAGCATAGCAAAAAGCGGTCTTATTGCTGCGTCACAACGTACTTGTTAATCATACAGTGCGGATAATACGATTTTTTGGCTTGCCTGAGGCCGGGGTCGCCGAGGTCTTGTTCGCGGTTCACGTATGTAGATCCCGCACAGGTGTCGGCGCAAAATGCCTGGTTGACGACTCATATGCTTCGGCTTGTTCTTTGAAGCCGGAGCTAACGTATGGCTATTTATCCTCCCTC
>JAUSEB010000064.1 GCA_030650495.1 Armatimonadota bacterium
GAGCCCGCCGGAATTCGGCAAGTGGCTGGTCGAGCAAAAGGAGCGCTGGGCGAAGCTCATCAAGGACACCGGCTTCAAGTTCGAAAACTGAGGGGCAGTGAAGCGGTGACGTGGTGACAGCTTCAACGGTTTCGCCCATCACTCGTTACTCATCACTCATCACTTCCCATCTCTGCCTTACGGCTTCGTAGGCCAGTATCGCCCCGGCGACCGCTATGTTCAGCGATTCCATCTTTCCTGCCATTGGGATGAAGACAAATGAATCGGCCAAATCACGGATAGATTGCCTGACGCCTGTGTGTTCATTACCGACAACGATGATAGTTGGGCCTTTCAGATCAACGGTCCAAACGTTCACGGCGCCGTGGGTTGACGACGCAGATACTTTGAATCCCTTTTGCTGCGCCGCAACCAGCCATTCTTCGGGATTTGATACTATCGATAGTTTCAGACTCAGTACCGACCCTCTCGACGCGCGGACCGATAGCCGCGAAAACGGGTCAACACTGTCAGAGGTAATAGCGACGCCGTCCACACCCGCTGCGTCAAGCGATCTGAGGAGCATCCCCAGGTTATCTGGATTCTCACACCGGTCGATCAGTATGAGAAGCGAGTTTTCTCCCTCCAATAGATTCGCAGGTTCGTATAATCGGCGTTCTACGCAGGCGATAACACCCGGCGACGGTTTTGCCGGTAATATTTTGGTTAATAATCCTTCGGTTACCTCGAATACATCAACACCGGCTGCTTTGGCCGCTTCTATGATGTCTTTTGATTCCGTAGAAGAGGCAAATTTATCAGTTACAAGTATGAACAACGCCCGCCCGCCGTATTCCAGCGCGCGCCGGACAACCATCGATCCCTCGACATGGAACGCTCCATGCTCATCCCTGCCTTTCTCCGTCTGGATGTCCCGCAGGATTTGAATAATGGGATGCTTCTGGCTGTCGATACGCTCGATTCCGTTACTATTTGCTATTCGCTTGTTCACCTGAATATCGTACCAGCGTGGGAGATAGTTTGCAAGATAAGGGTAAGGATTCAAGAATGATGAGTACTTTACCGCGCACACGTCATTCTGAGGAGCGAAGCGACGAAGAATGACGGAAAAAGGCGCTCAGAATAACGGTCTATCAAAGTCTGAGCTCTTACAGATAGGGGGCCGGATTCGGAAATCCGGGTTTAGTGTGGGGTGGCGATTCGGAAATCGCCACCCAGGTAATCAGGAAACAGCCACCCATTATAGACCCTTTAGAAAGCGTGGCCGATGCTGAAGTGAGTCCTTGCGCCTTCACTGCCGACACCGTAGTCCAGCCTTAACGGCCCGATGGGCGTAACTACCCTGATACCGATGCCCACGCCCAGTTGAGGTTTGAAGGAATCATGCTGAACAAAATTCCCACTAATCGAGGGATCGGGTATCAGCTCCAGGGTAGGCTTCCAGGCGTCACCATAGTCGGCAAACAAGACTCCTGTCAGGTTCTTCTGGAATGGGATGCGATATTCCGCATTGAGCAGCAGCATACGTTCGCCCCAGAACCGGTCTTCCCGGTATCCTCTCAGAGTCTCAGAGCCACCCATGAAAAATTGCTCGGAAAACAATAGCTCTCCAGTTGCGATTCCGCCCGTAAGTCGAAAGGCGAATGTTTTTCGCTTATCGTCGGGATTCTCCTTCCGTCCGCCCTTGCTGAAGTACCTGCGGATATCGAACTGCCCCTTGGTGAAATTGCCGGAGCCACCAGGATTGCTTGTCCATACAGTGTTAAATCTCGTCGGGTCGGGGTCGGGGCTTTCCTCTACACCGGAGAAAGTAGACTTCTTAGCATATCCATACTCTATGGAAACGGTATTAAACCATCCGTCAGCCGGGTCGGTTTCTACGTCTTTCGTATTGCGCTGACCTGACAGTGTCAAACTACGGACAGGACCGGGCTGGCTGATCTGCCCGACGAACGCTAAAGGATCCAATGAAGATGGCAGAGTGTCAATACCGATTTTTTCCAGTCTTATACTCGCATTCAACCTGGTAAAGTCATTCAGCGGTCTGCCAAATCCGAGTGTCCCTCCACTTCGGCGCTCGCTATATGTCCCATCGTCCACGCTACTGCTGCCAAACGGAACGCTGGAAGAGAACCTGTATACAATTTTGTTATAAGCGCTGACATTCATAGACGTTCGCTTGTCATCGAGCCATGGCTCATAGAACGAAATTTGGTAGCTGGTCCCGCCACTTGTTGTGCTAGTTGCCCTCTGTCCTGCTTCAAGCAGGAGATTCAGTCTCTCAAGACGCTGCCTGAAGTTGGGTTGGTTTATTTCCACACGCCCGACCAGCTTCTGCCGCGAACTGTACCCCACACCCAGAGTTATTTGCCCGGACTTCGCCTCGGATACGGGGATCACGACCGCGACTTTGCCTGTCTCTTTGCCGGGCTGGATTTGCGGCCTTTGATATGCCGTAACGTCCAGAATGCCGAGGTTGTAAATCCTCTGCACGTCTTCCGAAAGCTTCTTGCGGTTGAGGATGTCTCCCGACTTCGTCTTCATCTCCCGCAGGAAAATCGAATCCGGCGTTTTCTTGTTTCCAACAATATCGATGGATTCGATTGTATGTTCGAGTATCGGGATGGTCAGCACGCCGGTCTGAGTGTCAATCCCCGCGTCGTCCGAGATGACCGCGAAGAATCCCTGATCGGCGTACTCTTTCTGTATTGCTTCGGTGTCAAGAGTGAAAGTCTGCTCGTTGTAGACCTGGCCGGGCTTGCTTCGAATAAGGGACAGGAGCCTTTCGGTCGAGATCGACTTATTGCCTACAATTCTGATCTCTTTGATGGCCGGCTGCTCGACCACATCGATGGTGACTCTGACTCCGGCCGGTGTGTCTTCCGTACGAGCGGTGACGGAACTGAAATAACCCAGAGCATCAACGGCTTTGCGGTCGGCCTCCATCGCCTCCGGCGTGTAATCTCCACCGGGCTTCAGGTTCGTAATGACTGCCTGAATAGCCGTGTCCGATATATTCTGGTTGCCGGTGATTACTATCTCCGCTACTTTCTTTGCGGCTTCCTGAGCCTTCAAAACGGACCCCATGTTGGCCGTTAAAAAGCTCATGCATAAAACCGCAAGGCAGATTTTCCTAATGACAGCGCGTAAGCTCATCATATCCTCCTAAGCGTTGGTACGAAGATGGTCAAGTTTCTTCAAGACTGGGAAATTATACAGGAATAACACAACAGTATTCAAGGAGCCAAATTTGCTTATGCTGCGGGAACGGCATGATTTGAAACTGATAAGGATACCCTTAAGGCAGTTCCCGCAGCATAGTTACATATCGGATTTCAAGGAGCCGGGTTTGCGAGGTACGGCTCAAGCTTTCTTCGAAGCATTGCTCTGGCCCTCGACAATCTGACTTTGACGTTGTCTATCGACAACTCCGTGGCCTCGGCAATCTCCTGATAAGACATAGCGTGCATATCGCGCAGGACAACAACTATCTTATAATCCTCCGGTAAAGCCGCTATTGCCTGCTCGATGCGCTCCCTTAGTTCTTTTCTTTCAACTGCCATGTGTGGAGCAGATTCATCCGACGCAGTGGCAGCCGGCAAGTTATCATCTCCATTAAATGGCGCATCCTCATATTGCCTGCGCCTGTCGCGCTCGCGAAACCGGTTTTTGCAGTTATTGATAGCAATTCTACAGAGCCAAGTATACACGCTGCACTCGGACCTGAATCGGCTGTAACCTCGGTACGCCGCCACAAACGTATCCTGGGTCAAATCAGCCGCCTCGTCATAGTCCCCGACGAGCCTGTAGATAAGGTTAAAGACACGCTTCTCATAAGTGTCTATGATCTCTTCAAATGCCAGTCCCGATTCTTCACTAAAGGCAACTAGTAACATAATATGGGTGTTGGGTTCCTATGCTTAGGCTCGTTCTTTGGAGTGTTCAAAAAGTCCTATATACTTGTAGCCTAGGGCCTTGTGCCCGTCAATTCACGCTCAAGTTGACTGCAGTATGACGCCCACAAGGGGCTAGGCTACGGTTTTTGAACACTCCCTCTTTGGAGCCGAAGCCGGTATTACTACAGTCGGCTTCGGCTTCGAACTACAAGCCTAAGCATCTGAAAATATGGGTGTTGGGTGTCGGGTGATGGGTTCATGCTCCTCAACTCCGCCGACTCCCTCGACTCCCTCAGAACCTGAACGATCCCTCTACCTCCACTATGCCTACCCGCTGCTCATCCGTAATGAGGGTGAGCTGCAGGCGGTTCGTCCAACGATAGCTTAGCGAAAGCCTGTATAATTCCTCGCGCGCGGTGACCGTGCGCCAGTAAGAGCCATAAAAATTTCCGAACAAATGACGGCTCAGGTATACCGACAGCGGCTCCTCCCCGAAATACTCCAGCCTGAATTCTTCCAGCCCAAATGCTTCGGCGAACGCCGTCTCGATGGGGCTGAAAACCCCCGGCACGACCGCCGCCGTGAATATGTCGGTTATCTCCTGTTTGAGGGCCACTTCGTTTGAATCGAATATCCCCTCGACATGCCCAAGCATTGCAAGTATCTGGTTTTGCGACAAACCCGGCGGCTCTGACCTGACGGTTATCGCCAGATCGTTCAGGGGGCCGCGTATCCCCAGTACTATTTCATATCTTCGCCGCCCGACCAGCCCGGACCTTGTGAATGTCGACGCCGTCGCCTCTAAATCCAGTATCACGCGCGTCGGCTCAGGCGGCGTGTAGACCACGGTGATCGTGCCGCCTCTTCGCAGTTCGGGCCGCGCTGTTGGAAGCCGGATATTCCCCGTTTGCACAACAAGTGTCGCTCTGACCTGCGGCGATAATATCGATCCGCCCAGCGTCCCCTGTCCCGTGACCATCGCGCTCAATCTCGGGTTGTAAATCCAGACATCCTTGCCTAAAGTGATGGAAACGTTAAAGCTCGGATTCAACGGAAAAGCGAATTTCGGACTTGGTTTCTTCTCCGCTTCGGAAGGAATCCTGATCCTGGCGTCAGCCACTCGGACGGAACCCGCCACCACCGGTTCCTTTAGAGACCCAGTGACGGTTAAATCTGACGCCAACCTGGCCGTTACGGTCTCATTGTAGACCCCAAATATATTCTGCTCGGAGAAATATATCTTATCAAGCGCCGCCGTGAGGCTCACTGGCCCATTCGGGAAGTTCGCCAGCCCTATCGTCCCGCTCAGGCTGAACGTTCCTCCTCTTGACGAAGCGCCGGAAAATCTCTCAACAGCGATGTCATCCTCGGTAAGGACGAGCCGCGCCTGTATATCCTTAAAGTCACTCGGCCCCTGTTCCGCCGGCGTTCTGAACTGCTTCAGGTTGATAGAACCGTCAACAATCGACAAAACGCCGTCCAAATCAGGCTTATCGATCGTGCCTCTGAAGTAGACGTCCCCGTCTACCTCTCCTCCGGTCCCTTCCGCTTCAACGGAGGCCGTGAACGCCGACAATAGGGCCAGAGACTGCTTTTCCACTTGCGCGTGAAGCTCTATGGGCTTGTCCCTTGGGACTGTCATCTTGGCCCAGTCCCAGGGCAGAAGACCACCAACCGAGGCTTGATAATCGTCTCTGGTAAATCTAACGTCGGAGAGTTCCAATTGGTTACGAGATACGAGTATTTGGCTCGCGCTTATGCGGTCGAACTTAAAACCACGAATAGTCGGCGAGACCATTTCCACGGACGCCTGGATTCTGGGCTGACCGATTGGACCTTCAGCCAACACAGTCACGGTTGCAACGCCTGTCACTCCCGTAGCGCCCGTCCATGGTCGCAATAGCGCAAGGTCCAGGTTGTAGGCTTCAATGTCCAGATCGATGCGGCCTTCTTTGATAATATCCCCTGAAGCCGTCACGTTGAGGTCGCCTGAAACCGCTGCAAATCTATCGAGGATGACGCTCCCTTTTTCTGCTGAAACCTCGATCTGGGCGGAGTCCACCTTCTGCTCGCCGAGCGTCACGTTCGCCGCTGAAGCCCGCAGCTTGCCCTGAAGCTGTTTCAGCTTCCCGGTAACGGAAATATCCGCCGTCAGGACGCCAGTCACCGGCTGTGGTATCTTGGCAAGTATCTCCCTCACCTGGCCCGCCTCAGGCTGTGCGAGATAGCCGCTCCTACGGACAATGTTGGATAGCCGCTCTATCCGCCCATTCGTCACCGATGCTTTTGCGTCTATGAAACGCTCCTCATGATTGTAGGAGAGCGATGAGATCAGATAGCTTTCTCCATCCATAACCAGCGATGCGTCAGACATCATCAGCGATTTGCCGTCCCAGGTGATGTTCGCGGAAACTTTGTTAAACTTTTGGCCGTTAACTTCTACTTCATCCGATGAAATACTTGCGGAAACCGTGGGCTTCTTTACGGTCCCAGTCGCGGTTGCGGTAATATCCGTATAACCTGAAAGGGTCGCATAAGGCTCAGTTGAATCATTGAGCAAAGCAAGGGAAACTTTTTCCGCGGCAAGAGTGGCGTTGATCTTCCCATCGGCGGCGGCGGAACCCTCAACTTTGAATACTGATCCATTGGACCGAGCTATCAAATTTGTAATGGTTGTCGTCCCCTCTGCATGCAAAACGGAGCCGGACGCGGTTGTAATTGGGAACCCTGATACGCTTCCATCCGCCAGAGTAAAGCTTCCGGATATTCGCGGCGATGCGCTCGTTCCGGTTATTGTGAAGTCACCGGACAGCCTGCCGGAGATGTCCATAGCCGGAGACAGGGATTTCGCAAGCTCTTTAACATCCGCCTGCTTGACGTTTACCTCCAGCTCGAATCTGGGCCGTCCGCTTGTCACATTTAGAATCCTGCCGCTGACGAGCGCTTCGGTCGGGTAGCGTTTGATGCTTGTCTCCGAAAGCGCAATTGCTTTTCGCGTGCCCGCAACTTGTCCTCGGGCGTAATCGAATGTCAAATTACCTGCCTTGCCGTTGAACACCTCGACAGTCCCGACGACAACCGGCTCGCGCAGCGGGCCGCTGACGCGCCCGCGGAAGTAGGCAACACCGGCATAACCTTTGAAACCAAGAGCCTGGAGCAATTTACCCGCGTCTACGCCCAGCGCCGTCGTTTGCAGGTCAATATTGTTAGCTGTAATAACTCCATTTAACTTTATTGCCCCGCCTGCGACAACAGCGGAAGCTTCTTGGATAGCCAACCGGCCACGCGATATCTCAAGTTCCGCCACTCCTTTATTGAATGCAACTTTGTTTAAGTTTCCTCTGTTAACTTGGACAGATGTGTTAAGAACAGGCTCTGAAGCCAAGCCGGTTAATGTGAATCTTGCGTTAGTTGAACCCGATAACCCAGCGCGTTTGACAATAGGTATGAGATCGAGTCGAACGCCCGTGGCTGAGCCGGAAATATCGATTGGGTAGTCTCGCCTTCTGACATCTATGACGCCGCTTGCCGCCACACTCCCGTTTAGAGTCTTGGCTGTAATCTTGGACAAGCCAATTATTCCGGCGGCGTATTTCGCCGTCAATTTGACATCCGCCGCCTTATAATCCGAGTAAGTTATTCGCGGCACGGTTGCTGAAACATTGACTACTAAAGCTTTTGGCGAACCAAGCAACAGAGCCCGCGCGGGGCCGGCGCCTTCTAATCTGAGCCCCTGTAATTGACCCGGCTTGCGAAACGCGCTGATGAAAGACGAATAGTTCAAAGCCTTCGATTCAACGGCAACGCGGACGTTTTGCTTAGGTTTGAGGATGACCGTACCCTTGGCCGTCAGTGGCGATTTTGCCGCAACGCCGCGCAGGTCCAGCGTCGCCAATTCGTTAGTAAAGCCTATCGATCCAGTTACATCCGTGATTGGAGCGGCAAGCCGGGGCATTGTCGCCTTGACTTGCTTCAGATTGGCTGTTCCAATATAGTCCCATCGTACGCGCTGTTTACTGACCAATCGCGCTATGGACATCCGCGCGTCGAACCGCCCTGATAAGACCTTAAATGGCTCAAGAACAGGCCTGTAGGCGCTCCAATAAACCGCGTCCGCGTCTCGCGCGGTTACGTCGATGTCGAGAGATTTGCGCCTGGTATTGTATCTCCCAACGACCTTCGCCTCAGCGACATGGTTGCCGCCCATACTGGCAGTGAATCTGATGACCGGCTGCGCTGATGCGTCAACTGTACCCTTGAGGTTGAAAACGCGGTTCACCGCTGGACGAATACTGAGTGGAGGAGTAGCGAAATCCTTAATCAAAACTCTGCCGTTTACCACGTTCACTACGCCAAGAAACGGAGGGCGCCTGGGTCCGGGAGGGGGTTTGAAAAGCGAGCTGATATTCCATGCGCCGGACGGCAGCCGGGTAAGCCGGCCACTGGGGCGTATCAGCGTTATCGATTCGATTGTCTGCGCGGCGGAAGCTCGCTGAAAGACCAAATCCAGCCATCGGTATCTTACTTCGACCCGCTTTGCCGTCAGCATCGTTCCGGCTGAGAAGGTCTTGCCGTCCGCAATGGCAAGATCATAAATAATCAGATGGCCCAATGGCTCCGCTCTAACCCGGCCAATTCTGACTTCCCTCTGCAACCGCTGCTCCATTTCAGCGACGAATATCCTGTCCAGCCGCCTCGTGACTCTATTCCCTTGTACAAGGATATATATTCCTGCCGCCAGTAGGAACAACGCCACCGGCAGAAGGCTCATCAAGAGCAGAATAAAGCGACGCCTGCGACTCATCGGCTGGTTCAGCTTTCCTAAGAGTTTAGAGTTGATGGTTGAGAGAAGGGAATCCTATCCTTCGGCTTGTTCTTGGGAGTGTTCAAAAACCGTCATTCCGAGGAGGAACGACGAGGAATCTGCTTTTCGGAGACTCTGAATCGTGCTTAAAAGCAGATTTCTCGCTTCGCTCGAAATGACGTGTCGTGCCGTCCACCGG
>JAUSEB010000068.1 GCA_030650495.1 Armatimonadota bacterium
CAAAATGCGCCACGTCCCTTATAACGGCGGGGGGCCACTCCTTGCGGCGCTTGCGGGCGGTCATGTCGATTTCACCGGGCAGTGGCCTTCCACCTCCATTCCGCTCGCGCAGGGCAAGAAGATCAAGATCTTCGCCGTACAGGGTGAAAGAAGACTGAAAGCAATCCCGGATATTCCGACCACCGCTCAACTGGGAATCAAGGGCAGCGAATGGGAGCAATGGATAGGCCTTGCGGTACCGAAGAAAACACCGCAAAACGTCGTCGATAAGCTTAAGGGAGTTGCGGAGAAAGTAGCCAAAGACAGCGCTTTCATAAAAATCATAGAGACCGCGGGCGGTGAAGTGGTTTTTATGGATGGGCCGGCGATGACCAAACGGATTCCCCAGGAGGCGGCAAGAATTTCGAAAATCCTCAAGGAATTGCTGGAGACGGGGGAAATCAAGAAAGACTGATGCCACTGACTTCGAAAACGGATAGTCCTGGCAGCGGATTCATAAACTCATAGCCGCCTTGCCCCTTGCCCACCGAATGTAGTTGCTTCGCCGCCTCGAACGGCTTGTCCAAATCCATACCCGTATCGGCATCCGGCTGCACCTGGCGCAAGCCCGCATGCATAAGACACATCAACTCGAGACCGCTGAAACTCTCGCCGGGCAACGCGTTAAGGCGATATTTCTTCTCCGAAGAGGCGTAGTCGATCCCGCTCATCCTCATCACCGCTAGCTCAATGTTTTTTCTCTTTGCTCAACTCGCTATAGAGATATTTGGCTTCGGCGTAGATCCCCGCATATTCTTTTGCCAAAGTCCGTTGCGGTATCGCAGCCACCCAGTCATTGCGTTCGCTTGCCATCTCGGCAGTAAAGCGCCCACGCACTGCGGCCGGTCCGATAATCGCCAGCGTGTCGCCGCGCTGGACTTCCCACGGAATGGCGACCTGGATAATAACGGCTCCGATAAGTTATTGTTGTGACTATATTTCTACAATATTCCCGGGTTGTTTTCCCGAGTCAGGGATAACAACCTGCGCCACCCCCGCACGCGCGCCGGCTCGAATTACAACGTATAAACCGCTGCCTGGAAAACAACCAACGCGCCAAGCCGCCGCGTCGAGATGGCGGCGGAAATAACGCTACCAAGTTGGTGGCTTATGGATAGTTGATCCCGGTATCGGATTCGGAAGCTGTGAGTTACTGAGTATTTTCGGTGTTATTCTTAGTGTTGCATTCGCCCA
>JAUSEB010000073.1 GCA_030650495.1 Armatimonadota bacterium
ACGGAGAGGATCTTTTCATAGCCTTCCTGCCCGTTCCAAGCGTAATGCACCTCATAGCCCTCCCTAAATAGGACCTGGCCGATAAGGTGCTGAATCTCCGCGTCGTCCTCAATGCTCAATAAACGCGCCATCCCCGGATTATATTAATATTCGCTTATCTGCGGTTCAGACAGTAGCGGAAGCTCCGCGTTCCATCGACGGCCGCCCCGATCGCTAATTTTTACCAAATAACCACTACCCCCTAAAAAATGTCTTGACTTCTGCTTTACTGTATGTAATAATACCATATACATGCAGAAGAGAGCCCGTCATCGCCTTAGCCGCCTGCGGCAAACACTCACCCAACTAAAAGACCAGCCCAGCCGTCTCCTCCCCGTCTTCCTGGAGGACTCTCCCATGGTCAGAGGAAACGTATATCCGCTTCGGCGTAAATGCGGCAAAGCCTATTGCCACTGCGCTCAGGGACAGCTTCACGTCACGCTGGTCCATAGCACCAACGTTGATGGAAGAACATGCCTATGGACGATTCCCAAGGAGCGAATCGAGGAACTTAACTTGCTGACCGGGCGTTATCGCCGTTTCCGCAGCGCCCGCGCTGAGTTCGTAAAACTCTACGTTGCGATGCTGCGTATTATTGACGCGATCGAACGAATCAGGAAGAGGGAAGCCTAATGGACATCGTTTGCTACGAGCGCAACCAAGGCTTCGTCTTAGAACGTTTCCAAAAAGGCGAGTTCGATTATATGGACACGGCCAGCGAGGTGGTAGAGACGGAATTCTTCCGCTACATCGGAGCCAAAAAGATTCTGCAGGAACTCGCCGCTACTTATCCGTCCCCACGCAAGAAGCATGATGTCCCCGTCTGGTTCTACATGGCCAGCAATCTTTCCATGCGTCTGCACGGCGTGCACAGTTTCAACGCGTATCCCTACGTAGTGCGTTGCGGCGGGATGCTCAACGCCTTCGGGCCGGAGCTCGGCCACAAGACCAAACATCCCGAGACCGGCGACGTGACCTTGAGCTGCGCCGGCTTTAACGAGAAGAACGATTACGACCGGCAGACTCCCTGCGATCAGGATTATCTACGCAAATTCGCGCGAGCCACTGACGCTCAACGATTGATGGCCTGGT
>JAUSEB010000093.1 GCA_030650495.1 Armatimonadota bacterium
TAACGTGCTCGCCCTTCGGTAAAATAGGCTGAGTTGTCAGAGAGAATTGCTCCATACCGGAGTCGAATATACCGTCATCGGCGGCAACGGCCAACCAGTCGCCGGAGTCAACACGATACTGCGTGTGCGTAATGCCTACGAGCTTCTGCGTCGCCATACCAGTCAGCTTCACTGATCTGTTTGGAGCCACAATCATCGTTTTTTCGAATAGCACGAGCGTTGGAGCCTTGTTCACTATAACGAAAGACTCAGATATTTTCTCAACGCTGTGCGAGCCTGTAGCATTGCTGGTCTTATCCGATGTGACTACCTTGATCTTATATATACCGTCCGGCACGTTCTTTGTATCCCAAGAATATGATGTATCTTTGGTGGACTCAGATTTCGGCGCTATTGCCTTTGTGCTGGCTTTATCCGGGTTTTCCGTGTCAGCAGAGGCGCCATTAGCGGCTTTGTCTTTCTTGTCCGGCTCGACTTCCTTTGCCTGTTTCGCTGAAGGAACTTCCACGGGCAGCTTGTTTATCACATCCCTTGGCGCATCCTGGCTTCTGTCGAGATCAGAAATGATCTCCTCTATAGTCTCCTCGGTGACTTCAACATCGCCTTCATCCTCATCTTCCACTGATTCTTCCTCTTCTTGATCGGAAGAGGACTTTTCTTCATCGGATTTGGCGTCTTCCTTTTCCGCTTGCCCGGCATGTTGCTTTGGCGCCGGCGCAACGGACTTGGCGCCAGTCTTCAACGGGCGCCATAGGAAGGAGGCGTCGGCCTGGTAGTAGATGTCGTAAGTGAGAATATCCTTGTCCGGGTCAGCGCCCGACCACTTGACGGTTTGCTTTTTAGACCATTTCTCCCCGCCAACAGGCGCGGCGATCTTGATGGTCGGCGCCTGATTTTCCGGCATATAGACAACGGTTACATCCTTGAGTTCAGGCGTTACGCCGGGTTTTTCGGATGAAAGTTCAGCCCGATATTGGATATATCTGGCCGGAGGAGCAGAGATGTGGGAGCCTCCCGGATCGCCGAAAACCGCCGACCAGCCGCTCCAACTGCCGTCCGGGTCCGCCGAATTGCCGGATCGAACGCTTATCGACACCTTCGCGCCTTCCGGCGTTTTGGCGTTCCACGATATGACGCCCCACTGCGAGGTTACTTTGGTGTCGTGAGCAACAGATTCGTAAGTCCCGACCATAGCCGGCTTCGAACCATTGGTATATATTGAGCCGGGGTTTGCCAAGCCCACAAACAGCTTCCCGGATGCGTCCAGCGCCATGGACACGAACTGCAAGTCGTCCTTTGTGTCTATCTCAGTGACAATATCCTCGGACTCAATCCTGTATATTTTGTCCTGTGACTCCGCAAGGACGTTTCCTGACGAATCAATGGCCAGCGACATGATCGCGGAAGACGCTTTGTCCAAGACCACTTTGGGAGCGCCGGATACCGGTATTCTGATGACCACGGGTTTCGAGTTTGCCGACGCGTACACGTTTCCCTTTCCGTCCACGGCCAATGCGGTAATGGAACTCTCAGCCGCGTCATATAAAACGCTCGACTGGCCATCAGCCGTTACCTTATAGACAATACCATTCGTTCCCGTACCGATGTATAAGTTTCCTTGCGAATCTATAGCCAAGGCTTGCGCGTGCTGGTCGGGAGATGAAAAGAACAACTTTGATGAACCTTGGGCGTCAATCTTATACACTTGCGACTTATCACCCACAGCCGCGTAAACAGCACCGCTCGCATCAACAACAAGCGCGCTGATGTGTTTCTCGGCAGCGTCAAATAGCTTAGTCGCCTTGCCATCAGGCGCGATTTTGTAGACGATTCCGTTTGGCGATGTGCCCGCGTAGATATTTCCCGCGCCGTCTTTTGCCAGGCTCAAAACCTCAAGCTCCGGCGAATCGAAGAGAATCTTCGATTTTCCGTCAGCGGTGACATGGATGACTGTTCCGCCGTTTCCGGTCCCGGCGTATACTCCGCCTTGCCCGTCAGGCATAATCGTCCATAAATACGATTCCGTTGTATCGGCAAACGGTTCCAGTGTCTCGCTCAAACGCACGTCATTGGCTGTTGTGGCGCCGGCGCCAACCAACAAGCCTGCGCTGAAATCCTGCTGTGTAGTCTGCACCCATGAAGACGCCGCGCGGCCTATAGGCTTTTCATCAGGCTTACTTGAAACTTGTGAACCGGCGGAGCTAATCCTCGGCTTTATTTGTCCCTGCGCGGCAGCTCTTGAAGCAAGGAATTTCTCATGCGCTTTCAGCATCTCTGGGGTTGGCTTAAACATTATTCCCGGTTGGGGAGTGCCTGGCGCAGCCGTTGACTCACTCTCAACTGAGTCACCGAAGAAATCGCCGTCATCCATCATCGAGCCGGATCCTGGGCCAAATCCACCTGTTGACGGCCCTGATGAGGATTCCTCCGACCGGCTCTCTGAGGCGTCATCTCTTTTCGCCGGCAGCTTCTTCTCCGACATCTCCTTCTTCTGAATGGTTATCGGCAGCGCCTGCATTCCGGTTATCACGTATTCAGTAGGAAGCACGGACTTGACATCCTCGCGCTCGGTTCGAGTGGCTGTGCTTCTGGAGGACTTCATCACGGTGACGAGATGCGGAGGAAGGAATGACAGCTTCTCGCCCAGCACGTTTACCGCTGAACTGCTAAGCGTCAATTTGGCTACAAGGTCGCTGTTCTTATCCCTTTCCAGGTACTTTTCAATAACCTGCCTCATATTGTCCGCGGCAGCCATATCGCTCGACGGCATGGGCGCTGACGTGGGAGGACCTTCCTCATCTTCCTCGATTACCTGATCTGCTTTTGCCATCATCGAAGGGCCATGCATCGACCCCCCGCGCACGGTCAATGTCGCTCGTCCGCTAGGCGTGGAAGGGGGAATTGTTACCTTGACATGCGTCGTCACCCTCTCACCCTTATAGGGTTTCAAAACAACGCCGACATCTATGGTTTCGCCCGGCTCGTATTTCCCTTCTTTCACGAATATACGGTCTATCCAAGCCGTGTTGCGCTTGTCGACAATGTTGACCCAAAGCTTAACCGATTTCACATCCAACGGGTAGAAGCGGTTCTGCCTGAGTGTGATGAGCAATTCCGTCAGATCGCTCAACGCCGCTCCATCGATCGAAATCGGATCAAACACCACATTTTCTTTTCGTATCTTTCCGACCTCATCAGCATCCACCTCAAAGGTGATCTTCGCGGTGCTGTCACCGGGAGCGCCATGTATCTGGGCGACGGATTCACCGGCTGCGAGGGTTATCAACGCAGTGGAAAGGAGCGGATGATTGAGCACCTTGATGTTGAATGTTTTTGACCGCTTTGCGGTAAGATCGTTGACCGAAATGGTGACTGGGATCATCTTAGGCATCGATCCCACGGCGCCGCCTATGGAAAACCAGCGGTCCTGTGACATCCGCCCCACGGTTTCCAATGGAGACGCAATCTTCTCCGAAGACATAAGACCAGGCATAATGTCGTGCACATACGCGGTGGTCATCGGAGCGTCGAGAGCTCCGATAGCAAGAGCCTTGTGCCCAAAACCGACGACATTGTTTCCCTTCCGGTATGTCAGCGTGCCGATGAATGTCATATCGACATCGCCGGTCGCAAGCGCCACGCCGACGGAAGAGCCGGGCTGCAGAGTCACTTTAGACTTATTTTTCATCTGCATCGAGCCGGGTCCTGGAGCAGCCACCATACGATAAGGCGCAAGCAGTTCGTTAAGACGCTCTATCCCATGAACTGATACTCCGCTCACCTGCACGGGAGTCATAAGCGGTCTAATCACAAGCGCGCCGGCGGCCCCGATAATAGGCTGAGCATTTGGCTCCTGGATGAGAACTCTATTGATACTGCGGCCACCTATTGAAACCGGGCGATCTAGCTCATTTGGGAAGGAACTCAACCCCGTCGGGCGGGTGGGAAGGTTGGGATCCCAGACCTCCAGCATATCCTCAATCGGGGTAACCAACCCAAGCGGCTCTTTCGGGAACATAACGCCATAAGATACGGCGCCGATAATTTTGCCGTTTATATAGACAGGACTGCCGCTCATCCCGCCAATGATATTGGCTCCCCGCTGTGTAATCGGCCCGCCCCCCATCCTGATAAGAATAAGGCTGCCGCCGTTGTTGAACTTGGGAAGAATACTTATGACCTTGACCGAAAACTTCTCTATCGTTGTGCCCTTGAAGACGGTCAGTCCATAGCCTTGCATACCAGGCCGGACTTCTTTCAACGGCATTAGCTGTTTAAGGTCATCGGGCGTGAGTTTGTATGCGGCAAATACTGGAGCCGAAATGGTGAGACACGCGATGATAACTGTGATTATAACGAATTTATTGGCGCCGCGAAAGCGGGATAGAGGCATTACACAACCCTCCGGGAATAAGGAAAACGCGGGCCGGAGTTCAATTTTACCGTCTCCGTCCCGCCTTATTCTAAAATATATCAGATTTTGTTTCACCGGTCAATTTTTGGAAAGTTGAGATTTGAGGGGAAGCTGTCATCTGTCAGCTGACAGCTGACAGCTATCTTGCACCGGTGTTCCCGTTGTTTCGGGATTTGAATGGAGCGCAGCGGAATGGAAATCCCGAAACAAGCCGTGTATGTAACGAAATAGCTGTTGGGGTATATAGCCGGTTTCGGCATTGAAATGCCGAGACACCGGACTGACAGCTTCTCTAAACTCTAAACTCAATTGACACTCCTACTCCTCCTCGATATAATGAACGTGCTTATAATGAGCGCTGAGCGTGGAAATTGCGGCGGAGTAGCTCAGTTGGTTAGAGCACGCGGCTCATACCCGCGGCGTCGCCGGTTCGAGTCCGGCCTCCGCTACCATCTTAACAACTTATAACGCCGCTTTACAGTAAAGGCGGCGTTTCCGTATAATATGTGCGGCGCGGGCGGTTAGTTCAGGGGGAGAACGCTTCGTTGACACCGAAGAGGTCACAAGTTCAAATCTTGTACCGCCCACCATAAAGAGTCATCGGCTTCGTATCGGAGCCAGGAATTATTGTCTGGTAGAGCTTATGGCTCTACCAGATTATCGTATTTGGCGCATTTATTAGGAGGCGGCTGATCTTGGCGATTCTGGTGACAGGTGGACTCGGTTACGTAGGCAGCCATGCCGTGAAGCTGTTGATGGACAGTGGGCGCGAGGTTATCAGCTATGACAACCTCCTGTTTGGCCATAAAGAGGCGTCCAGCGGCTCGACAATCGTTGTTGGAGACTTGCTCGATTTGGACAAACTCCGCGATACTTTCGACCGGCATCCTATCGATTCCGTTATGCACTTCGCGGCGCTTGCCGATGTCGGCGACTCGGTGACAAACCCCCACCAGTATTACTCAGTCAACGTCACGGGAAGCCTGAATCTTGCAAAGGCGATGGTCGAGCACAACATCAAGAACCTGATCTTTTCATCCAGCGCGGCGGTCTTTGGCGAGCCGGAAGTCGTGCCGATACCCGAAGGCCACCCAAAGAATCCGACCAATCCTTATGGCAGATCGAAACTCATGTTTGAGGAGATACTGGCGGAATTTGAAGTCGCTTATGGGATAAAGTCCGTATCGCTGCGTTACTTCAATGCGTCCGGGGCTGACCCGTCGGGTTTGATTGGGGAAGATCACACGCCTGAGCATCATTTGATTCCGATTGTCCTTCAGGTTGCTCTCGCCCAACGAGAACAGGTTACGATATTCGGGGGCGATTGGGATACGCCGGATGGCTCGTGCATTCGGGACTACGTGCATGTTACGGATTTGGCGCAGGCTCATCTCCGCGCATTGGAAAGCCTGGAGAACGGCGGTCCAAGCGCCGTATATAATATGGGGAATGGCAGCGGCTATTCAGTCAAAGAGGTAATCCGGCTTTCTGAGGAGATCACCGGAAAACCGATTAAAAGCGTTGTCGGCCCCCGAAGAGCGGGAGATCCCGCCAGGCTGGTTGCAAGCTCTGATAGAATAAAGAAAGAGCTTGGTTGGGAGCCGAAATATCCTGAACTGAGGACTATTATCAAGACCGCCTGGGATTGGCACAGCAGCCATCCCAACGGTTATTCAGTTCGGTAATTGAGTTTTATCACCCTCACCCAAACCCTCTCCCGTCAAGGGAGAGGGGATTCGGCGCTTTCTGCGCCGGCTTCGGCAGCAGGCTACCGAAGCAACAAATTTGTTTCGGCATTGAAATGCCGAAACACCGTGTTTAGTGAAAAGGAGCAAGCTGGTGGAGAAGGAATATGACCTGTCCACGCTGAGACACAGCGCCGCGCACGTGATGGCGCATGCGGTGAAAAATCTATTTCCAGAGGTCAAGATCGCCATTGGACCCTCGATAGAAGACGGGTTCTATTACGATTTCGACAAGCCGGAGCCGTTCGCTCCCGACGATTTGGCGTCAATCGAAGCTGAGATGAAGAAGATCATCAAGGCCAATACGCCGTTCGTGCGCCGGGAGATTACGATGGAAGAGACGACCAAGCTGTTCGCCGATGAGCCTTATAAGCTGGAGTTGATTCAGGAAAGTACAGACGCTGTCTCTACCATATATGAGGAAAACGGTTTTGTCGATTGGTGCCGTGGCCCTCATGTTCCGGCGACAGGAGAGATCAAAGCTTTCAAGCTGCTCAGCATAGCAGGCGCGTACTGGCGGGGCGATGAAAAGCGCCCCATGCTTCAGAGGATATACGGAACCGCGTTTTTCAGCCAAGAAGAGCTTGACGCTTATCTGCAAATGCTGGTGGAGGCCGAGCGGCGCGATCACAGGCGTCTCGGCAAAGAACTCGATCTGTTCAGCATACAAGAGTCGGTCGGCTCCGGGCTGGTTCTCTGGCATCCAAAAGGCGCGCTGGTTAGAAAGCTGATCGAGGACTATTGGCGCGACGCGCATCTTGCCGGGGGATATGATCTTGTGATTTCGCCGCATATCGGCAAACGCGAGCTTTGGGAGACAAGCGGGCATTTGGACTTTTACTCAGAAAATATGTATGGACCGATGCAGGTTGACGAGCAGCAGTTTCTCATTAAACCGATGAACTGCCCATTCCATTTGGCGATCTATAAGACAAAAATACACAGTTATCGTGAGATGCCGATTCGCTGGGCGGAGCTTGGCGCCGTTTACCGATATGAACGCGCCGGAGTGTTGCATGGTCTCATGCGGGTTCGCGCATTCACGCAGGACGACGCGCACATCTTTTGCCGCCGCGACCAATTGGTAGAAGAGACCGAGCGGGTTATGCGATTCGTGATAAATATGTTATCTCAATTCGGTTTTAATAATTACGATATTTACCTGTCGACAAGGCCGGAAGACAAGTTCGTTGGAACGCCGGACGTGTGGGACGAAGCTACCCAGGCGCTGGAGTCGTCATTAAAAGAGATGGGGCTTTCATATAGTGTAGACGAAGGCGGGGGCGCGTTCTATGGCCCCAAGATAGATGTAAAAATTAAAGACGCTCTTGGACGCTCCTGGCAGTGCAGCACCATCCAAGTGGACTTCAACGAGCCTGAGAGGTTCGATATAACTTATATCGGATCGGATGGCAAAGAGCACAGGCCGATTATGATTCACCGCGCGCTGCTAGGCTCTTTGGAGCGGTTTATGGGTGTTCTGATCGAGCATTACGCTGGCGCGTTTCCATTATGGCTTTCTCCCTTGCAAGTTCTTATACTGCCGATTGCCGACAGGCATCATGATTACGCGCGGGAAGTAGCACAAGCTCTAAGTAAAGCTGGTTTCAGGGCGCATGTAGACGATAGAAACGAGAAGACAGGTTATAAGATAAGAGAAGGCCAACTTCAGAAGATACCGTATATGCTCGTCCTTGGTGATCGCGAAATGGAAGCGCGGGCGGTTGCAGTGCGGCATCGTGAGGAAGGCGATAAGGGAGCAATCGCGTTGGATGAGTTTATTGATTCGCTCCAGAAGGAGTTGGCGGCGCAGAAGCCGGTGGTGTAGAAATAGCTGTCAGCTGTCAGCTGACAGCTCCGATGGAGTAATAACGTATCACGCTCGTCAAAACGACTTCGACTAAGTTAGCGCTCTCTTATAAACTCTCTTTAAGAATTCCAACAAGCTCGTCGTTAGTCAGCGCAATTGGATTTGTCTTAGCAGTGCACGTATTGGCAATTTTCACCAAGTCGCGCTTTTTCATCCCATATTCGCGCAGCTTAGGGATTTTCAGCCGGTCTCTAAGAGATAACAGCGTTTCCATAAGAAGGTCCCAGGCCTGTTCTCTGCTTGCCGCTGATTGGCCGCTGAGGACAGCTCCGGCTTTCGCGTATTTCGCCAGCGCCGGACTATCGGGAGCGCGTTCCCGCAAAGCTCTGATGTTAGCCTTTGCCACAGAGCCGACGATGGCGGCGCACGCGACACCATGAGGAATGGGGAAGTAAGCCCCCAACGGTGACGCAAGGCCGTGTGCAACGCCTAAGCCTGCGTGCGCAAGCGTGATTCCTGAAATCAGAGCGGCATAGGCCATCGCGCTTCGACCAGCCGCCTCTCCTGCTCCACCTTCATACGCGGGTAATAGACCTTCTTTAACCATACGCAGCCCACTGAGCGCCAAGCCGTCTGTGAACGGATTTGAACCCGTTGAGACATAGGATTCCAATAGCTGTGTCAGAGCGTCCATGCCCGACGAGGCGGTAATTTCCGGTGGACTGCCATTTGCCAGTGTCGGGTCGATAACCGCCACATCTGGAACCAAAGATTCGTGCCGAAAAGACCGTTTGAATCCTTCAATTCCTCTGGCGCTCAGAACGGCGTTCTTGGTCGCTTCACTGCCGGTTCCGGCTGTTGTCGGGACAGCAATGCACGGCGTAGGAGGGCCCTGATAGGGAATTCCACGCCCAACGACTTCTAGATGATCCATAACCGAATTCCCAAATGGAAGGAGGCCGGCGATGGCCTTCGCGGCGTCGATTACGCTGCCTCCGCCTATCCCCAGGACGACATCTACCCCGCGATCTTTGAAGAGTTTTACCGCCTGATCGACTAAATCCGGGGATGGCTCTCCGGGAATGGTCATTACATCCCATAAGACGCCCTGGGCGCTCATCGATTGCAGGAGGTTAGTCCAGTGCGGCGAAGACTGGAAGGACTTGGCGCCTGTAACAATGAGCGTGTGTTCACCATAAGACCGCAGCAGATTTGGGACCTCCGCCAGACGGCCATCACCGAACAGAATACGAGGTATTCCACTTATAATAAACGGACTAATTGTCATTGAAAGCCGTGCGATCTATTTTCCGATGTATGTACGAAATATGCTTTCCAGAATATACATATCCGCAAGCGAGTCGGCGCCGTTCGCCAAAGGCTGCTTATCATTGATTATGCAGTCCAGGAAATGCTCCGCCTGGCGCTTAAACGCCCACTCCCAAACGCAATTTGGCATTAGTGTCTCATGCCGTTCGCCAATGACCTCATAGTTGACTGTCGCCGCGACATTGCGCAGGAGTGGCGGCGGAAGGACTATCTGCATCCAGCCGTCAGATGACCATAGTTCAAGCCCTTCTTTCCATTTCCGGCTTCCGCATGAGCCGCCTTCGAGGCTGACCGGCATTGCGCCGAAGGACATCGCAACCATCACCGCTCCATCGGTTATCTGCACGTCACGAACCTTCCAGTCATTCCCGAACAGATACCGGAGCAAGTTATAGTTATGGACCATATTGTTGTTGGCAAACCGATAGCGACCCTGAAGCTCTTCGGGAAGCCAATCAGGGAAAAGATTCGATCTGTCTATGGCCGGGGCAGGATCGTCTGTTGTAATCAAATCCTGTTTCAGACCGCATATCCAATCGCCGCCGAAGTAGTATGTGTGCGCGAAATTAGGCGTTCCGATTTCACCTTTATCCAGAACCGCTTTGGCCTCGGCTACACCTGGGTCGAAACGCCGTGTGAACGCAACCAAGAGTTTCAGGTTCTTCTCAGTGGCAAGGGAAGCCATGACTTCAGCCTCTTTAGCTAAAGTAGCCATTGGTTTTTCGATCATCACGTGTTTACCGGCTTTGAGGCAGGCAATAGCTACCGGAGCATGCATCGAGTCCGGCAAAAACGCCGCAACGGCTTCGACTTCACCGTCGTTTAGCATTTCCTCATGGGAACTGTACTGTCTTTTAATGCCGTATTTATCAGCTATCAATCCGCGCAGCTTTTCCCTTGGCTCAGCAATAGCTACTATCTCGCAATTTGCCGATGATGCGAAACTCGGCAAATGCGCAAGCTGCGACATGAATCCACAGCCTACAAACCCAACTTTTACTTTCCTTTCCATCCCCTGGTTCCTTTCCAAAAGTCTTATAATGAAATCAATGACATCCAGATATGACAGTTCTACTCAGCCGCTTTTCAAACCTTCTTCACTTGGAACGGAACGGCGTCCGTTTATGCTGCGGGAACGGCATTATTTGAAACCGGTAAGGATACCGCTCAAGGCAGTTCCCGCAGCATAGTCAACCTTCTTCAGGCGCTAAACGCGTCCACTCAATCGAACCCAAGAACCCTCACGTTTATATTGAATAATCCGAAGCGGTTTCGCCAGGTTATCGTCGGCTCCAGGCAGTGCAGTTTGCGAGAGAAGGAAAACTCCCAGTCGTAAAGATCGTGACGGTCAAGGCTGTAGCACAGAACCAGCCCGTACGTGTCCCGGCGGCCATAATAGCCTAAGGCCTCGCTTAAAGTCCTAGTTCGATCAATATCATCGAACTCGAAAGGCGTATTCCCGGAAGTGGAGTAACCTATGTATCGAGTGGAAAAGTAAAACTTCCCGAATACGCGTGTCAGATCCGCGCTTATCCCAAGGGCTTTGTAGGAATCTCCATTCTTGTACCAAGAGCCGCGCCACGAAACAGCCGGTTGAACGTACGTGTTTCCGCCGAGTTTCACAGGCAGCCCGATTACAGAACCGCGCATATCCGAACGTGATTCCGTGTTGCCCTGGTTTTCGCCGAAATACCCCCACGAGCCTTCTCCGGCAAAATATGCTCCCAGTTTATGTCCCGCGTTAATGAACACCGGATTAGAGACATACCTTACGCCAACATCCGGCGAGCTATCCACCAGAAGCCCCTTTCGGTCTACATCGAACACCCGCTTTCTTCGATTAAAACTTCCAAATGCAGTGAATTGCCTTAACGGCGCCACGTTTCGTACGAATACTGCTCCGGTCTGGCTCGTTATCCCGATGGACGGCAGAAGCAAGGGCCTGCTTCGCAGCTCTATGTGCGATCCTACGTTCTGCCAATGCGTATCTCCGGACAGCACAATATCGCCGGTTACGCCCCCCTGAATTCCACTGCGCGTTGTGGCTCTGATGTCCAAAGACGCGCGCGTTTTCGGCGCCGCTATGAGTTGATATTCCAGGCCGACAAATGCTCCGTCACGATTATCATAGCCCGGTTTTGGCAAAAATGACTGTGTCTCGTCCTCGGGAGCAATACCTAAAACGAACCGAGGAACCGTGAGTATTCTGACTTTGCCAAGCCAGAGCGAGACCTTCTTGGCTATAGCGCGATCTTGTGGAATAATCACGATTTTCCGCGCAGTCACTTTATAGTCGGGATGCTCCAAATCGCAGGTAGTCGCCAGTCCGTTTTTCAAAATATATTGAAGCCGGTATTGCTCTTTCTGACCGGGAATAAGAACGCGTTTGCTCGTGATCTCCTCGCCTCTTATTAGCAGCGCTCCAACTCTACCTGCTGCGTTGGTGGCGAAGAGTTCCCGTGTTTCAGCGTTACCTTCTATTTTATCCGCGGTGAGAGAAGTGGTATCGTAAGTCGCCCGCACATTTCCAACGGCTTCGAAATCCTGCGTTCCAGGATCTATTGTGATAGTGGTTGCCTTCAGTTCCAGGCTCGCTGTCGAATCCCGGCTGGGTATGCTGATGGCCCAGATATGCGGCATGCTGATTGTAAGGAGTAGGAATAGTATTACAAGGAAGCGGAACCTCATGATTGAGAAAACGGTAACACGCTTTCCCTGCATTGTCAATGCCGCAAAATAAGAACATCTGTTTGCCTTTCAACTCACTGTGAGTTATAATGTAATGTGTAAATCAGGAAGGATTGGCTTCGCCGTCCATTCTTGACATTTGTAATTTATTGAGTTTCAGACTACGAGATAACGTTCTGACTATGTCATTCCCGTTCTACTATGTCATTCCCGCGAAAGCGGGAATCCAGAAACTGAAGTTTGGTCAAAGAGTTGTGTTCCTGGATTCCCAATCAAGTTGGGAATGACATGTTGCTAGAGTTGGGAATGACATGTCGCTAAATCGATGCCTGAAACTCAATAGTAAGGGATTCACGTATGCAGATTTGTGTCACACAGCGAGAAGGTATTAGATACTTCAGCCGTTTCAGGAAGATTATAGAGCGGGACCGGCTCGAAATAGAGGTTACTATAGAGGACGAGGGCAAGCCGGGCGTGATCAGATTCGATCTAACCCCGGTTCTACTGGAAGAGTATCGGAAACACTCGCTCAGCGGTGTTGAAAGGCCGCAGGCAGAGTATATACGGATTGACGAGAAACCGGCGACGGCTGTAAAGAAGAAGCGGAAGATGACATCAAAACGCGCGCTTAGGGGCGAGAAACGAGCCCGCTGAGCATAAGCGTGTTACACAATATCAGGTGCCGGAATTGCCGCTGTACCCGCCGTAGTATCCGCCATAGTTTCCGTAGCCGTATCCCGTAGACGGCTGAACGCCGTAAGGCCGTGTCGTTGAATTTCCCGAACCATTGTTCAAACCACTGGAATAGCCGTAACCGTAAAATCCCGGGAAGCGCTGGCTGTCATATACGCTTCCGCTTCCGCTCATAGTCATAGCTCCTCCACGGGATATGGCAAGCTCCGAGCCGAGCATTTCCGCTATGTCAAATGCGTCGGAGAAATTCAGGGGGATTTTCTCTATGCGCATCTCCGCGGATGGAACCTCCACTGTCGGGGTGAGAGAAGGAGAAATGTAAGTCGGCGAAGGCTTTGTGACGGGAGCGTTTTGCGGCCCGACCACATAAACGCCATCGTCCAACCTATAAGTCAAATTGGCTGAACGCAAAGCCGTCTGCAGAGCCTGTTCAAAAGGCACGTCTCGAAGCGTTACTGTCACTGTGCCGGTGGCGCCGGGCGCCAGAGCGTAGTTAAGCCCGGTTCCTTCAAACAGTTTTGCAATCACACTGTCTATAGGGGCAGATTTGAAGTCCAGTGTTATCCGTTTCTCCACTGCTCCAAAGGAAAATGACGCGGCTACCAGTAACCAGATAGCCATAATTAATAGGATAAACCGAGATCGAGCCGAATTTAGCCTTCTCATGACACAGCGCCTCCTAATCTCCCGCGCTTAGCGCGCTTACCTGATACCTTTCCTACCGCTTAATTCTACCCAGTAAAGCGTTTTTCCTACTCTAAGACGTATGCTTATTCGCTTGGGTTCCGAAAAGGAGTCGAGATAGTTGAAGGTTTAATGTTGAAGGTTTAGTGTATTGCTGCCGACACACTCTCCTTCAACATTCAACATTAAACATTCAACAGGCTGAAAGCCTCATAGATCGGAAGCCACAACGTATAGCAGCCCGATTAGAGTTAAAATACCCCACCCAAACTCGTATCCGTCAGTGATTGGCCTTGTTGGCCGACGCCGAACTGGTCGAAGATCGGGAATGCCTTGATTCTGAGATTGAACTGGAAGCCTTTCTCCGCGAAGAAGACCGACTGGTCAACAAACGCTATCGAGGCCTCCCAGCAGTGCAAATCGCGGGTTATCATAATAGCGCGGTAGTCGAATTTATTGGTGAAACCGTTATACCCAGCCACAGCGCGAATGTTCATTTGCTTGCCTATCGGCGTCTCCAACTGCCCTCTTGCCGAGCCGAGCTGACTTCTTTCTACGTCATATCGGGTTCCAAGGTCCAGTTTGAAGTTTCCGGGGGTTCTTATTTGAATTTGGTTGATAAGGCTGCGCCATCGTTTGCGATTTATGTCGAATCCGGTGGAAGTGTAGAGGCTGAAGATATCAGATGGACTATACCGGGCTCTCAAGGTTATATCCTGCCATGGTAAGTCCTTAAAGGCGAAGTTGTAGCCCGAAGCCAAGCTGAGCCTGAGTTTTTTCGATTCCCGCAGATTCAACCATCCCGTCAACACGTTGTATCTTGCGGGCAAATCGAACCGGAAAGCGGACGCGCCTTCGGGTTCCTGGTAGCGATAGCGAAGGACGAAATTCGACTTATCGCCGATCTTCGTAGTCAAATCAGTGTTCGCGCGCAGCACATATTGCGCCGCGTCGTTCCCATAAAACGCCTGCCGGAAGCCCGCCCCGATATTCAAGTCCAGCCATGAAGCCAACTCATATTTCCTGGGCTTTGTGTTCATATCAAACAAGACGCGTTCGGTTTCCACATTGAACGGCTCTTCGTGATATTTCCCCACGCTCAAGCCAAAAGTCGCCGGAATCCCAAAGGGAACCAAATTGCCAAGCCTCGACGTCTCCGAAGAAAGCGTCAACTCGGGAAGGCGGTCCAAGCTCGAAAATCGTTCATCGCCCAGGAACTCATCGTCGTCCAGATCATATCGTTTGTTGAACATCAGCTTCCAGTCATAGGCTTCCAGCCGGCGGAAAACCTCCAGCCTGGAGTTGAGTTCCTGGTCAGGGGATGCGGCGTTCGGATTTTCAAATTGGCCATAGTCGAAGGTAAAGCTCGTGTCCGCGCCGAAGAGGGACTGCCGGTGTGTAAGAACTGATGATAAAGCGCTGAATGTCCCAATGCTGCTGGAGCTGTTCCGATGCATGCGAAGTTGAGTATTGGCGCCGTCTACATTGCGCGTGAACGCCAGGTCGGAATTGCTTGAAGTCGAACCGGGGGCGTATTGGTAACTGTTGGAGCGATAATCGGTTGCGAGGTCCATCGCGACCGTTCCCAACTGCTGCTTGTGCGACAGCCTGCCTGTGAGGGAATCCGTTCCTAATGTGCGGTCGAAAAGATGATATGCGGATAAAACACCTGAGCCTTTTGCGAGAGTATACGAATGTTCGAGTCCCTTGCCTACCCCCTTCTTGCTCATAAGATCGAGTTTGAAGATACCCGTGTTCTTCTGGGTCGCCATGTAGTTGTAAGCTGTCTTTAGAAACGCTCCTTCCGCCTGGGTCTGGCCGACCTGCGGGATTAGATTGGTTCGGCTTCTGAGCCGGTTAAGCGGGATTGAAAAGGCTGGAAGTGAAAACAGCTTGTGGCCGAGAGCGTATAGCTGCACTTTTCTTGCTATCAGCTTGACGCCCGGATACACTTCAACTACACGCGCTGCCAAGACGTAGTGCGGCTCAGCCAGGCTGCAAGTCGTCAGGCTTGCCGATTCAGCCCGAACGTAATCGTCTTCCGTCCCCGCCAGTTTTTCCCCCTTTGCGTAGATAGGCGAACGAACGTATCCCTGGAACAGATTGGGGTCCAAAGAGCTTTCGGCGGATATAAATTGCCAATCGCGAGTCTTGAGGTTCAGAACCATCGACTCGCCATGCGCCTCGATGTTTTCAGCGGTGAGGACTACATTTTCCTGGAATGTGGCCAGGTTTGTATCGGGATCGGAAACGGCTTTCCCACTGCTGATTGTGTAACCGGCGTAGGTTGCGCGCACGTTGCCGATGGCGACTACGCGGTTATCGTCCGTTATGCGAAGGCTGTCAGCTTCGAATCGGATGAACCCGGACGGGACTTGCCCCATCGCCGGAGTTGCGGCGATGGAAATAATGGCAAGTATCAACCCCGTACGGATACGTTTGATCATTCCGCCTTCCAGACCAGAATGGCCCCAATTGCGCTGAAGATGATTATTTGTGACCAGCCGGCAAGCGCCGGAGGCAGCCATCCGGCTTGCCCGAAGACCTTTGCAAATAGCATGACGTTCCAATAAAGAAAGACGACGACAATCCCAAGAAGGGCGCCGGCGAAGCTGCTGTGGCGGCCAAATCGCAGGCCCAGCGGCGCCGTGCAAAGAATCAGTATGATAGAGCTAAACGGTATCGAGAGTTTGAAATGATAATCGAGCCGCATATTCGATATTGGGATTCCGCTCTTACTCATCATATCTATCTGCTTTGCAAGCTCGGCTGTGCTCATCTGTTCAGGTGTTCGCTGCGATTCGAAGAACGCCTCGATTTGCCGTTTTAAGTTCAATTCCATTGTTTTGAACTTCGCTTCATATTCCGTGAAGCCGTCCTTGCCGAATTTGTGAATAACACCGTCGCGCATCTCGATGGTCTGGTTGATCCATGTCGCCGATTTCGCTGTGGTGACCATGGGGTATCCGCTACCTGCGGGCAATTCCCAGACGGTGACGTCCTTCAGCAGCGCCTGCGGGCCTTTGCGCTCGATCTGCTGGATGTAGAAATAATAGTTCTGCCAGTTGAAGAAGACATCCGCCTGAATCAATGGAGATCTCTGCACGAGATAGAGTCTCTGCAAAAGGACGCTGCCGCGCTTCTCCGCCCATGGGACCGCTTTTTCCTGAACGAAAAATGCGGCGGCGCTGACCAGAACGCCGACGAGTAAAAATGGCACGAAAATGCGCTTTACGCTGGTTCCCGCCATTCTCATCACCGTGATCTCGCTGTCACGAGTGAGGCGGCTGATGGCGAGAGCGCAGCCGAAGAGGCTTCCGGCGGCAAGCGACAGCGTTACGTAGTACATACTCTTCAAAAGCACGTACTGCAAAAATAGAGGAAGCAGTTCCGTCTTCCCCTTCAACACACTCACCTGCAGGAACACGATATTTCCCACCCAGAGAACCAGGATTATCAACATTCCGGCAAGAAATGGAGGGACCATTTCCTTTATCAGATATTTATCAATCGTCTTCATCGTCACTGGGGCAATTATACCATAGGATATGTGAACGATTAAGAGGTAAAGGAAATCACGATGTCTAAGTTAGCCTGGGAGACGGGCATCTACCTGTTTTGAACCGTAGCCTAGCCCTTTATGGGCGTAGAACGGGCACAAGGCCCTAGGCTACAAATAAGTGGGAGGCGGAATATATAGTGAGACATGCATGGTTGTATTTGTCGAATGGCGATGTAGAGACCGAGCGGCAGCAGTGCGATGAAGAGGGAAAGGACATAACGCCTTTTCTGGATGATTTCGCGGAAGTGTTGGCGCTTGATTTGAACGATAGAAAGAACTGGCCGGCGGCGGAAGCGTTGTTCGACCAAATGGCTCGCCTACGCGCAAAGCCTGGTTATCCGTTCATCGAGCCATCTGACCTTGGTGGGATCAAGAAGGCGCGAGTTGACCGGCCTGAGCTTCCAAGTCTATCGCTTAATAACGATCAGCTTTACGACCGGGTTTACGGCGCATGGCTTGGCCGATGCTCAGGGTGTCTTCTTGGCAAGCCGGTCGAGGGTTGGCGGCGAGATAGAATGACGCCTTATCTTGAGGAATTTGGTTACCCTTTGACGGATTACATAGGCAAAAATCTTAGTGAAGAGCAGCGTGAAAAGCACCGGCTGAAAAAGACATGGGATTGGGACCGTATGCCGGAGGACGACGACACCAACTATACGACAATCGGCCTGGCGATTCTGGAAAGGCATGGGGCCGGATTTAGCCCTGTAGATATCGCCAACTTCTGGATGTCTAATGTACCGATACTGCACACTTGCACCGCTGAACGAGCCGCTTACCGCAATCTTGTTATGCTTATTCCCCCACCGGAGTCGGCTTCGTTCAGGAATCCATATCGCGAATGGATAGGCGCGCAAATTCGCGCGGATGCGTTTGGCTACGCTTGTCCCAGAAACCCTGAGCTTGCGGCGGAATTTGCCTGGAGAGACGCAAGCATATCCCATGTTAAAAACGGCATCTACGGCGAGATGTTCGTGGCCGCGATGCTTGCGGCGGCGTATGTGACGGATAATGTCGAGACAATCATCCGCGCGGGTATTGGAGAAATCCCTGAGAAGAGCCGCTTAAGAGACGGGATCCTTCGCGTACTGCGATGGCATAACGACGGAGCTTCTTACGAAGATGCTGTAGAGAAGATTCATGAGGAATGGAACGAGCAGAGGTCGCACGATTGGTGCCATACCATAAGCAACGCAATGATAGTCGCAATCGGCCTCTTGTGGGGCGATCTCGACTATGAGAAGTCAATCACCCGCGCCGTAATGCCGTGCTTTGATACGGACTGTAACGGCGCGACGGTCGGTTCAATCGTCGGAACCGTACTCGGAGCAAGCAAGCTGCCGGTAAAGTGGACTGGGGTTATCAACGACACACTTGAAACCGGCGTCGCGGGTTACAATCTCGTAAAGATATCCGATATGGCGAAAAAGACCATGGGCGTGATCGAGGCAGTGAAAGCGTATGGGAGTTAGAAGTTAGAAGTTAGAAGTTAGGAGTTAGAAGTTAGAAGTTAGGAGTTAGGAGTTAGAAGTTAGAAGTTAGAAGTTAGAAGTTAGAAGTTAGAAGTTAGGAGTTAGGAGTTAGAATCAGATGGCCCTGGACATCCATGTCCAGGGCCTAATTCCATCGGACATCCATGTCCGATACCTCTAACCTGCATTATTCACGAACCGACAGCCTCGGAACCGTCATTCTGAGGAGCGAAGCGACGAAGAATCTAATCAGTTGTATATATAGCGTAACGTATATACATATTTACTACCTGTGTAGATCCTTCACTTCGTTCAGGATGACGGAATAAGACGCTCTCGATGATGGAATGAGGCGCTCTCGATGTCGGAATCGCAGAGTGTCGGCTAAATATGCGTATCGTGAATAATTCGGCTAACGACTGTCGACTACCGACTATCGACTTATTTCGGTGTTGGCTGCTTCAAATTCTTCGTCGATGTTGGGGACATAGTGAGGTCTACCATCTGCCTCCAGATAACATCTTTTATGATGTCCGCGGCGGATTTCGCAACCTGAGTAGGGGTCGATGCGCTGAGGGTGGCGTCGTCTTCGGTAACACGGAGCAGGGGTTTCTCCTTGGCCCACACTATGGGTTCGCCGTCCTTGGTCTTTACTTCTCTAAGCTGCACGTTGCTGTCCAACAGCTTGTTGATTCTGTTGGCAATCTCCTCGGCGCGATCCCTGGCAGGCTGGCCGTCTTCGCCCTCGGCAACACGCATCAGTATCTTATCTTCTATGTTCAATTCGATTATCTCTTTACCGTCGATCATACGCGTCGTCACGATTGCTTTCTGTGCGTTGGTAACCTGGCGCCGGTTGATTGGGATTTTCAATTCTTTCAGTTCGCCGATTATTATTGCCCTGCGATCTCCCGTGCTGGGATGGGTTTGCAAAAAACCCAAATTGTTCTCGTACAGTTCGGTTTTTGAAGATAGCCGTTCTATAAACGTCAGCATGCCTACGGGATTATATGGAGTTCTGGCCAGGTAATCGACAGCCACACGGTCGGCGTCCGCTTCCGCCTCTTGGCCATACGCGCTCATCTTGGCAATCTGCACCAACTGCGCTCCTATCACAAGATTGCCTAAATCCCTGCTTGGAGCTTTTCCCAGTAGAGCGGCCAACAATACCAGCGCGAGTTTGTTATTTAGTTTGCTTTGCTCGTTCAAAAGAGCCAGCATGTGGTGGTGAGAAGCATGCACGATTTCGTGGGCGAGCACGCCCGCGAGTTCATGATCTGATTGTACGAAATCAAGAAGGCCCTTGTTTACATATACACGGCCAGCGGGGAGACAGAAAGCATTTACTTCTTTATCGTCTATAATCTTGAAGGTGTAGTCGAACTTGCTGATTCTCGAATTGCCGTAGGTTGCGGGAATCTGAACGTTGGACGCCACTGCCGCAATCGTCTTTCCAATCTTGTCTATCCGCTCTTGCAGCGCGGGGTCTTTAATCAGCTTGGCTTCCTTCTCGATCTCAGCCGCGGATTCCTGACCCATCTTGATCTCGTTGGCGTCATCATCGGATGGTTTTGCGAGAATCGTCGAGACCGGCAAAACCATGAGGCTCAACGCCAGCGCCAATAACCACAATACTCTTAGTTTACTCATTGGTTTCATTTCCAACGGCGCCTTCCATACAATCCATCTTCATTATACCAGTTCCGGGCAAAAGGCAAAGATCGAAATGAGTTGAGGGAATTCGGGATTCGGAAATCCCGTTTTAGCTTTGGGGTGGCGATTCGGAAATCGCCACCCAGTCTGGGAGAGGGAGTTTTGGTGCCTTCGGCGCCAGCATCGGCAGCAGGCTACCGATGCAACAAAAGCGTCAGCTTCCCTCAACTAACAACTAACAACTAACAACTAACAACTAACAACTAACAACTAACAACTAATATATTAGACGCGCCTGCATGGTTTACCGTTCCAAACCCAGGAACAACATGCCCGACAGATATTAAAACTAATCATCTCGCGCTTCTTCTTTTAGCCGCAGCATTAGAGCGTACACTTGTCGATGCGGCATCTTCAACTCTGCAGCTACTTGCTTGACGGCGTCCCTTTCCGAAAGGCCTTCAGAAATCAGAGAGCGCAGCATATCCTTGGGGTCCGTCTCAGTCTCATCCGCCGCGGTTTCCGATGAGCCTTCCACCACTATCGTTAATTCACCTCTTGGCTTACGTGCGGTAAATCGCTCGATAGCCTCGCTGATCGTTCCCCTGAAAACTTCTTCGAACAGCTTGGTGGCCTCTCTTAAAACAGCGATTCGCCTGTCCCCGAATTCAGCTTGCATCGATTTGAGCGTGGCGAGAAGGCGCAGCGGTGACTCGTAAAACGCAAGGGTCCTGCTTTCACGGCGCAGAGAGTGGAAGAACGACCTGCGCTCGCTTTCTTTTCTTGGCGGAAATCCGTCGAAGGCGAAGTGATTTGTAGGCAGACCGGAGACTACAAGAGCCATTATAATCGCATTCGCGCCCGGCGCGAAGACAATATCGATACCGCGCTCAATAGCGTTTGCGATCAGTTCATGACCGGGGTCTGAAATACCCGGCGTCCCGGCGTCGGATACAAGAGCGACATTCTCTCCGCTCTCGATTCTCTCAGCGATTTGGCGGGATTTCCCGCCTTTACTGTGTTGATGGTAAGGGGTTACAGGCGTGTGGATGTCGTAACGACTGAGCAGTTTTCGGGTAACGCGGGTGTCTTCCGCGGCTATCAGGTCCGCTTCTTTCAGAACCCTGATGGCTCGGAGCGTTATGTCCTCCAGGTTTCCAATGGGAGTTGCTACTATATAGAGTTTCCCAGCCATGCAATTATCACCAAATGCGGCGAATGGGGCCGGCTATCCGCCCTGCCCCATTCGCGTTATCCTTCCGGCCAGTATATTTGTTATTGAGGTTGAGGAGATCCTCCCTGAGTTGGAGCCATTTCCGGCGGGCTGTTTTCAGTAACGAACTTTTGTGTTTTCGCCGCCAGGTCGGGCTTTCCAACCCGGTTGAACTTATCAACCAATTGCTGCAGGAACCCTAAATCGGCTATGCCGACTTCGCCGGCTATCTCATATTGCGCGGCCGCGCGTTTATTGTCGCCCTTTGCGGCATAAAGATCGCCCAGCATCACGCGGAGATCGGGACCCTCTACACTTGCTTCGCTGGCGCTTTCCAATGCGAGTTCCAGCGCCTTAATAGCTTTATCATCTTCGCCAAGCCCCTGGTATATCGACGCGAGGCTATAGACCGAAGCGGCGTCATTGCTATTACTTAACAATGCTTTCTCGAACTTTTTGGCCGCCGCCGTCATGGCCTTCTTGTATCCTTCAGCGCCTTCGGTCATCAGCTTTGTCCTTGCTTGACCTTGCAACCAGTAGGCTTGGAGGTCGGCGGGGATCACTTCTATCTTCGCCGAGTCCATAGCTTTGATGTAGAAGTCCTGAACGACCTTTGATTGCTTTTCGTTCAAGCGCTGTGTTTTGTATTGCTTCTTCTTTGCCTCGAAATCTTTCGGCAGGTTCAACTGCTCGGAATCGACTTTTACTATTTCAAATCCATTCTTTGTCTTGATGACATCGCTGAATCCCCCCGGTTTGAGGGCAAAGAGCGATCTGGTAATAGCGGGGTCTACGCCGTAGCTCTGCGTTGGAGACAGAGGATAAGGCCATGCGCCGCCATTGTTCTTCGTGTAAGTTTCGTCTGAGACTTCCCTGGCGAGAGTTCCGAAGTCGGAGCCGGAACGCAGTTTCACAAGAACCTCATCGGCTCTCTTCTTGGCGCGGACTTCCGACCGCGCGCGGGAGTCTATTACTATATGTCTGGCCTGAACCATACGGTAGCTATCCACCATCTCACGTTCGGACATCCGAACCGTTCGCTTGATAGATTCACCAAGCTTTGTGATCATCAGACTGCTTCTGACATCATCAGGATTCATGCTATCCCGTATCTGGCTCTTGTGTGATTCGATGGTCATATTACTGTCGCCGGTCTTCAGCCTGAGCAATTCCACGAGTTGACGGTCGACCGCCTTCGGGCCGGCCTTCTTTTTCCCGCCTAATCTAGCGGAGATTTGAGAGCGTTCCTGATCGACCTGCTGCTCGGCCATTTTATTGATTTCGTCTCTAACTTCTCCCCGGCTTACTCTGACGCCGCGCTTTTCAGCGGCCTGCTTCAAGACCTCTCTTACAATCAGCTGCTCTAATAGCTGGGCCTTTTGACCGGCCACTTCACTCGGAGTGACCGTGCGGTCAAGCGCGGTCTCCATCTGTCTCTCCCAGGCGCCGATGGCGTTGTTAAATCCCTCACCGGGTATTTCCCGTCCATTCACTTTGGCGATGGCGCCCTGTTCCTCTTCGCCTCTGTCGCCTCTGTCCACCATGTTCGTTCCGAATATCGTGAAGCAGCCAATGAAAAACACGGCGACAATAAGAATCAAAAGGGGTTTGAAAAACCGGCTAAGGCTTTTTCTGAATTTTGTTATTGACACGTAGTAGATCCTCCGACCAGCCTGTGTTTAGTCCAACTCGGCCAGCATCCGCCGCAGGGCGGCCAGGCATTCCCGGGAATTCTGTTCTCCCGTTTTGCCTTCCGTCTTGCAGTGCGTCTCAAGTGATATGAACCCGTGGTAACCATCGGCCTTCAAAGCCGCGAGTTGCGCAGGGTAGTCCAAACATCCTTCTCCGACAACGACAAACTTTTTCTCTCCTGACGGTAAGCGCAGGGCGTCCTTCACATGCACATGCGCAACGTAATCGCGCACAGCTTCGTAGCCGACAGGAAATGGATTTTCCTCTCCGGCGAAGAAGGCATTACCCGGATCCCAAACCACCTGGAAATGAGAGGAGTTGATTCTCCTGATGACTCTGGCTGTCTCGACTCCGGTTCCAATGTAACAGGCATGCTCGTTCTCCAATACGAGAGTTATGCCATGCTGCTCCGCGATTTTTACCGGTTCCATGAACGCTTCGACGATGCGATCTTCTATCTCCTGGGTGAGCGGCCCTCTCTTCCAGAACGCGAAGACGCGGATGAGCCGGGTGTCGAAGATACGAGCCAGTTCAATGCAATGTTTCAGCAACCCGATTTGGTCGCTGAGACTTCTCGTTTTCGCCAAATGCGTGCGTCCCGTCTCGCCTGCTTCATCGTCCGTTAGGGCGCATTTGAAGAACGGGGAAGCTATTGCTGATACAACAAATCCCTTGGCGTCCACGACCGCCTTTGCTTCCCTGACTTTGTCCATTGGCAGGTCGGAAACATTGGTGTCCCAAATTCCACGAAGCTCGGCCCCATGTACGTCAAATTCGCGCATCACGTCAAGCGCGCGCGCGAGGTCCAAGGATATCTCGTCGGTAATCACCGATAGTTTCATCATATCCCCCAGCACGAATTGTCAAATCAATAATATCGCCGTAAGCCTTTGGTGTCAAGAAGGGCGCCGGGGCGATGAGAGTTTGGAGAAGCTATCAGCTGTCAGCTGACAGCTGATAGCTATTCTTTGATGCCGGTGTTTCGGATTTGAATGGAGCGTAGCGGAATGGAAATCCCGAAACAAGTCGCGTATGTATCGGGATTTCCGCTACGCTCAAATCCCGATACACCACTCCCTCGATTCCTTCGATTCTCTTGATTCCTTGATCGATCTCGATATATATGCTCGATACTACTATTAAACTCTGAAGTTGCTCCGAGAAAAACCCGATATTTATGTTGTCAGGTAAATTTCCCATGCCCACGGAGGAACTCATTTGAAAGCAGTCGTCATGGCAGGCGGCGAAGGCACCAGATTGCGCCCTCTCACATCTGGAAGACCCAAACCCCTCGTTCCAGTTGCGAACAAACCCGTAATGGAACATATCATCGACCTTCTGCGAAACCATGGGATTACCGACATAATTGCTACCCTCTATTACCTGGCAGATGAGATTGCAGGTTATTTCGGAGACGGTTCCGACTATGGAGTCAACATGGCTTACACAGTCGAGGATACTCCCCTGGGAACCGCCGGCAGTGTCAAGCAAGCTGAGGCGCATCTTCGCGATGGAACGTTCATAATCATAAGTGGAGACGCCCTGACCGATATGGACCTGACCGCCGCCGTTCATTACCACAAGGAGAAAGGCAGCCTGGCCACTCTTGTCCTGAAACATGTCGAAAACCCTCTGGAATATGGTGTCGTCATAACTGATGAGAATGGCCGTGTCACTCGATTTTTGGAAAAGCCCAGTTGGAGCGAAGTCTTCTCCGATACCGTCAATACCGGTATTTATATTTTGGAACCGGAAATATTCGACTACATGCAGCCGGGCAAGAGCTATGACTTCAGCAAAGACCTGTTTCCTCTACTCCTCGAAGAAGGCAAGCCTGTGTACGGTTACATCGGCGAAGGTTACTGGTGCGACATCGGCGGCCTCGATCAATACCAGCAGGCGGTTTACGACAGCCTAAATGGGACTGTGAATGTATCTCTTCCAGGCGAAGAGATTTCTCCCGGTGTATGGGTAGGCGCTGGCTGTGAAATCGATCCCAACGCCGAAATTACCGGCCCGGTCGTCATCGGCAATAATTGCAAAATCAAATCCGGCGCTCGTATAGGCGAGTATTCTATCATTGGCGACAATTGTCTCATCGAGTCGTACGCTCAAATACAAAGAAGCGTAATCTGGGGAAACAACTACATCGGCTCGAATGCCCGGCTCTCAGGTTGCATAATCTGCTATAGGACTCTCATTAAGCAATCCGTTACCGTCAATGAAGGATCCGTCATTGGCGACCGGTGCCATCTGGAACCCACGTGCGCCGTGCGACCCGGCATGAAGATATGGCCCGACAAAATCATTGCCGCCGGTTCGACCGTCACGATGAGCCTGATTTGGGGCAGCAAATGGCAGGGGTCCTTATTCCGAAATCTGGGCGTTACCGGAGTTGCGAACGTTGAGATCACTCCCGACTTCGCCACCAAACTAGCCTCTGCTTATGGAGTATCGCTGCCGAAAGGCTCCACGATTGTGGTAAGCCGCGACCCGCAAAAGGTTTCCCGGATGCTTAAAAGAGCGCTCATTGCCGGACTTATGTCTGTCGGCGTCAATGTTCTCGACCTCCGTTCAATGCCTCTCCCAGTGAGTAGGTACACAACGCGCACTTCCGATGCCGCCGGCGGGATGCACGTCCGCATAGCTCCTGATGACGCTAATCTCGCGGTAATTGAAATTTTCGACGCGGATGGCGTAAACCTCTCCAGGACCGCCGAACGAAAACTAGAGAACATATTCTTCAGAGAGGATTTCGGCAGAACCGACCTCGACAGCGTCGGCGATATGGACTTCGGTTCGCGCGCTTTGGAGGACTATTCCGCCGCATTCGCAAAAGCTCTTCCACCCGCGCCCGGAGTCAGGCGCATGAAGATCATTGTAGACTACGGATTCGGCAGGCTCTCCACCGTCTTCCCCGCGATGTTGGGAAGACTTGGCTGGGACGCGATTGCCCTGAACGCCTACTCAGACGCAAAACGCATTCCCCGCACACTTGCGGAGAAAAACGAATTGCTGAAAAACCTCTCCGAGATAGTCACTACGCTGCGGGCCGACGCCGGAGTGTTCATGCACTGCGACGGCGAGCGGTTCACATTAGTAGATGGCTCAGGAAACATAGTGGACGGAGCTGCTTTGCTTGCCCTTTACGCAAGTCTTGTGTCGGATAGTAATTCCAACGCCGTGATAGCCGTGCCGGTTACAGCCCCGTCAATAGTCGATGACCTCATTGCAGCATCAGGCGCCAAGGCTATACGCACCAAGGCTGATCCTAGAAGCCTTATGGCGGCGGCGCGCGGCGGTGATGTGACGCTTGCCGGAGATATTGACGGAGGCTTCATCTGTCCGGAATTTCACCCAACGCTCGATGGTATGTTCGCCTGCTCCAAGCTGCTTGAGCTTGTCGCCGCCAGTGGCCAAAGCCTGGTGTCGCTTCTTTCCGATCTGCCGCCATTCTGGATGGCGCAAGACTTGGTGAAGTGCCCCTGGGAGCAAAAAGGTAAAATCATGCGCGTATTGCTGGAGTCCGGCAGTTCATCATCCGCCGATTACACCGATGGTGTAAAGATATGCCACGAGAACGGCTGGGCCTTGGTCCTGCCTGATCCATCTGAACCATGCTTCCATGTCCTCGCCGAAAGCTCATCTTCAACCAGCGCCCAGTCGCTTGTCGATGAATATACAAAGCGGATCAGAGACATCGCAGCATGAACTCATCCACCTCACGCCGCTCATCTTCCGACAACCCATACAAAGCATAAACCAAATGGTCTATCAACCAATCCAGCGTTTCCATATTGGTTTGGTAGCTTGCTGCTAATACAGACCCCGAAGGTGACGCGCTCCCTCTCTCAACTCTAAACTCTAAACTCTCAACTTGGTGCGCCAACTCCTCCATCTTCCGCGCCAAAGCCCTCAACGCCCATTGGATTTTCGCCTGCCGGTCCGCCCCATTGCAGACCGTCAGCTCTTCTAAAACACGCGCCGCTTCGTTCATATCCAACGGTGCAATATTATCTGTTGGCTGAGTGAATGGACGCAGCGGCGGGACGGGAATAGACCTCAGATGATATAGCTTTACTTGCGGAAACGCCTTCTGTCTTCCATCGCGATACTCATGTTGATGAAAGAAACGGATCAGCCTGGAGTTTAGCAGCGCAAGCATATAGTCCGTTTCATCTGCCGATTCACTATAAAACGCAAGCAGGCTGTTGCGGAAATAGCCGGGAGACGTATGCCGCGCGGCTATCGGATAAGGAGCCGTCTGCCGGATCAGCAGCCGCGCCTCCGCATACCGGCGCCAATCGCTGATTCGAAAATAACCTCCTTCCGGGACTTCCGGCTGCGTAATAACTCCCAGTGTAGGCTCTCCGGCAAAGTAGCGAACCACGTCCCGCCCCGTCCGAATCGGCTCCGCGCCTGGTGTTGCCAAATCGCAAATAAGCAATTTCGCGCAATTGCCTGTATGAACCCCCGGATCGCCGAAGCTCCGCGCCGGAAGAACAGGAAAAACCTTCATCTTTCCTATTATCTGATCCCCAAGCTGCCTGCCGGTCGAACAGTCCTTAATTCCCGCCGGCGTAAGCTCTTTTACCGCAACAGGATTTATAGCCTCTGACTTACCTTGCGCCGACCTTTCAAGAATCACAATACATGAAGGGCTGGTTACTCCTGAAAACGCCTTTTCACCAACCCTAAGCGGCGGCTCCACCAGCCTTGCCCGTTCGAATAACCTTTCTCTCGTCTTGCGATACCTGGCAAGGTCTAAAATCTGCTCCGGTATTATCTGGCCGATTCGCCCTTCCTTCCTGCACAGGCAAGCCGCCAGCTCGAGAAATATCCCGTGGGTAGACGGCCATCCCTTATAAGATGGCCATAGTGTGTATAATTTTTCGCGTAAATCTTTATCAATCTTAGCCGCCTGCCGCCCTGAGAACGATACCCACGGCGGATTGCCAATGACGGCGTCAAACCCCGGCGAAGGACGCTGAAACACGTGTGGAAACTCCTTTGCCCACTCAAAAACGGGCTGGTCGTTGTCCCGGTGTTTCGGCATTTCAAATGCCGAAACCAAACCATCAATTGGATTGGATAAAAGAGCGTTTCCAACTTTCAAGTGTTCACCGAGAATTTGTTCAATATCCTCTACTTCACGCGCTTCAAATGCCAACAGCAAACGCGCCGCCTCAATTGCGGCGGCGTCCGTATCAACCCCATGAATGCAATTTTGAACAACAAGTCGAAAGTAATCGCTTTGGGAGTTATTATGCGCCTGATGTTCCGCCAGCGTGGAATCCGCGGCCATTGCGCTTGCGATATACCGCGCCGCGCTTGTCAAAAACCTGCCACTGCCCGCCGCTGCGTCGAGAACAAAAATGGAAAGATAAGGGATCAACAGAGATACGCCGGTTTCACCCCTCGCGGCTATCTCAGAAACTCTCGCCGACGCATTCTTCAGAATCGGCGCCAGAGTCACTGATACGATGTAGTCAACTATATAAGAAGGGGTGTAAAACGTCCCGGTGGACTTGCGGTCCGCCTCCGGCTTGAGCGCCAATAGATTCTCAAAAGCAATCCGCAGTTCGTCAGGTGTTGTCTTGCCTACTTGCGATGCCCACTCAGAGCGCATTAAGGCTATCAACGCCTGATCATTGACTTTCTCGCTCATTCCCATCCAAACGCCATCTCAAGATACTTAGGCTCGTCCGGCAGTCCATTCTGCCGGAACTTCTCTCTAATCATCTCTTTTGCCTGTCGAACACCCAACCGGTCAGCTTCCTCGAATTTTTCCGGCGCCCAGCGCTCGGCCAAATCCCACACATAGCTGTACGTCTGCATAGTCCGCCCGGTAATATCCGTCTTCGTTATAATGAAAAGCCGCTCCAACGCGATAAGCGCGGAAGACGCCTGCCTCTTTGCGTCCGGCGGAAGCATCTGCTTGAGATCCCTTGTCGAGATATGACCATGTTTCTCAATAGCCTCATAAATGACGCGCTGCGCGACCGGCATCCGCCCCATCAGCATCAGCTCATCAGCCACCTGGCCATTTGTCGCAATGAAAGCCGGAAGGAATTCGATGGAAATATATCCTGGACGGTTGAAGAACAACCTGGTGTAGAACAACCGCTTCTGTATATGCAGATCGTCCTTCCAGAACCAGGTATGACCGATTGCGGATTCCAAACCCATCGCATCCGCCTGGTTCGGAAAGCCAGGGAAACTCTGGGGAATATCAATCGCGCAGAACCCTACGTCATTGACAAATCTGACGCAGTCATCCTCTGACTTAACCTTCGACCGCCATTTCTCAAGCCAATTTGGCGCCATAGCGCTTACTCCAGATTAGATTGAGTGTAACCACAATACGCCTGACGGTCAAGTTGTAGGGGCGAAGATAAAGGTAGAAGGAAATCCTTTATCACGAAACCACGAAATTTCAGAAAGCACGAAAGCTCGGATTAGAGAAGAACGCGGATAAACGCTGATAAGCGCAGATAAACAAAGCTGTCGGCTGACAGCTTAAACCAACCGACAACTCTTTCCTTTTCGTGCTTTCTCCCTTTCGTGCTTTCGTGCTTTCGTGATTAAGGATATTCTCTCGAATTTGGTATGCGCCCGCTTCAATAACATGCGTTGACTAGAGCCGTCAAAACCAACTAGAATACACGTGTTGATCCAATCCTGGGGGTGGATGGGGCCTGGTGGCTCTCCTGGTCTTCAAAACCTGTGTGATGTGTTAATAGCGCGTCGGGTGAGTTCGATTCTCACACACTCCCGCCAGGTGTTGGTTGACGGTAGAGGATACCCAAGAATGTCTAACGTATTGCGGATTCAGCAGGTAACGGATCTACCCCACCAGACAATCGGGTTCGAAATGCCCGGTTTGCCGGGGGATGAGTTTCTGCTTGTCGTCCCTGAGCTTGTCTCGGACGCGGAAAAGGCGATTTTACCCTGGAGTCAGCCTAGCCCACAATGGGATATTGGCCCTGACTCGGCTCGATGCATGATCGACATCGATCAGGTCATTCACATGGAAGCTGAGGCGCTTTTTAGGGCAGACGAGATTCAAGTAACGGTTACCGTCACAAATTTATCGAACCGCATCTGGCGCCAGGCGAATCTGTTCACCTGTTTTGCCTTCTATAGAGCTCCTCAGTTCGATGACCACGATTTGCGGAGGACGTTTATTCCCGTTGGCGATCATAAGTGGAGATCATTAGCCGAACTCTTCGCCGACCGCGACCCCGGTCGAGGCCGCCACACGTTCTTTCCAGTTCACGGCGGCCCCGAACTATCCGATATGTGGTTATGCCGCACAATTAAACAACATCACCCGCAAATGGCATCACATGGGGCGATGTGCGTGCTGTCCAAAGACGGAAAATGGGTCGCGGGCATGACCAGCCCAAATCCCGCTTATCTATTCAACAACCGGCAGCAGCACTGCATCCACGCCGATCCCTTATTGGGAACAGTCGGCCCCGGCCAGGTCGCGCAGGGCGTTAGCGCTTTACATATTTTCCGGGGATCGGTAGAGGATTACGAGAGGCGGTTGAGTGGTAAGAGCGGACGGTAGGCTGCCGGGTTTCGGGGAAAGGGTCAGGCTGTCTCAAAAATAGTTGATGTTCACTAATAGTTCAGGCATGAATTTCGGTTATCGGTGTCGAACTCCTCTTTAGGAGGAACTTATGATGCCGCGTTTCAAGCAGATGCCAATGGCCCC
>JAUSEB010000103.1 GCA_030650495.1 Armatimonadota bacterium
CTTACTACTATCGGCTTCGGCTTTGAACTACAAGCCGAAGCATCTGAAATTCTTATCTCAAAAAAATCTCCAAAATATTTCTATTCTTGACCCAGGTCAAAGTGTCTCGGCGCCGCATGCGGTATTCTCCTTATAGATGAGGAGGATGATTTACAATGTCAAAGACAGTTAAGATCACTCCCGATATGACCGTTCGGGAGATCAACGTGAAATACCCAGGCTGCCGGGAAGTCTTCAACAAGCACGGCATGGGCGGATGCGGCGGGCAATTCGGGCCGCCGGAGCCTATAGACTTCTTCGCAACCGCCCACAAGGTCTCACTTGACGAACTGATCGCCGACCTCGAAGCTGCGGCGGCCAACAACTCCAAGGCGGCAGGCGAGACGGAAGACGAGAAGCTCTCCGGCAAAATATATAAGAGATTCGTCAAAGCGGCCATTTTCTTTACTCTCACCCTTGGAACAGCCTGGGGAGTGCAGAACCTTACCCATATCGCCCTCAGCCGGTCTTTCGACGCGCCGAACTATGCTGCTATTCAGGGGCACGGCCACGCGCAAACGCTAGGTTGGGTTGGTTTGTTTATTGTTGGGGTAGCTTACTATACTATACCTAAGTTCAAAGGCGTCAACTTGAGATATCTTAAACTCGCGGCCTTCACGCTCCCATTGTTTATCGTCGGCATCATCGTTCGGGCCGTCGCTCAACCATTTGCGCAAGACCCGACTTACGGCTTTCTCACTTTTGCCGCGTCGGCGGTTGAGATGGTGGCAATCGGTATTTTTGTTTTTCTGATGCTGGATGTAGTCCGCAGGAGCGAACAGCCGAGGGAGTTCTTTGAAAAGTACATATACGCGAGCCTTGTGTGGTTCGTCGTACTGGGCGGACTCAATTTGGCCGCGACCTGGTATCTATGGCACACGAGCAAAAACATCATCCCGCCGGAATACAACCTGCGAATCCTCCATACCCAGGTTTTCGGATTTATCGTCAATATTATACTCGGCGTATCGCTCAGGATTCTGCCGAACTTCATGGGTCTCCGGCAGCCGATTGAGAAGCACGTAAATACGGCCTTTTGGCTGTTCAACGCCGGCGTGGGTATGCGCGTAATCGGGGTTAACCCGCTGGTCGTAAGCTCCGCGCACGAGCTGGCCGGTATTCTGTTGTATGTATACGCTATCGGCGTATTCACCAGGCCTGTTGCGAAAGTCGCAATCCAGGGTGTGGACAATAGCTACACCTGGTTTGTCAGACTCGGCTATGCTTGGTTTATAGCCACCGGCGCAATGATACTCGGCGGCGACATCTATCAAATCTTGACCGGCTCTGCTCCCGCGCACGCTTATGTTGGCGCATATAGACATGCCGTGACGGTAGGTTTCATCAGTACGCTTATGATGGGCGTCGCCTATCGAGTGCTGCCGATTTTCAACGGGACCGAACTCTACAGCGCAAAGGCAATGCGCGCGAGCTTCTGGCTTCTTGCGATAGGCAACCTGTTTAGAGTCGGCTGGCAGCTAGGGACGCTCACCGAAAGCCCAATCACTTACGCTGGAATGGGAATTTCCGGCTACCTCGAACTGACCGCGATGGGTATTTTCGGCTGGAATATCATCAAAACCCTCCGCGACCAGAAGGATACTTTCTTGGAAGACCATATAATCAAGCCTTCGACCCGCGTAGCGGACATCTTAGACCTTTACCCGCAGACAAGGCTTGCGCTGATCGAAGCAGGGTTCAATCACTTGGCGGCGATTCCGCGCCCGCCAAGATTCGTCACGCTCGATTTCGCGGCAAAACGGCATGGGCTGGACCCCGCTCTTGTTGCGGACAAGTTAAACGAAATCATACACAGGAAGGAGGCAGTAGCATGATTACCAAAGATATGATTATCCGTGAGGTTATTCGCCAATACCCGGAAACCATCAACATCTTCGGCGCTCACAAGGTGGACTTCTGCTGCGGAGGCGCGCACAGCATCGAGCAGACCGCCAACGCTTGCAGAGTATACGACGTGGACGGCTTGGTAACCGCCCTGAACGAAGCAATAGCAGTAACAGCCGAATAATGGAGCGGAACGGCGATGGAAAATTTGGATGCTGCGGGAATGGTCTTGTAGAGGAGACTAATGTATTTAGAGAATCGCAATTCCCGCAGCTTATGTAGGCGGTATTACTGCGGGAACTGCCTTATGCTTAATCCAAAGCTTTATCTAAAAAGATCGTTCCCGCAGTATAGCGTATAATATGCCGTTCCCGCAGTATAGCAAGGGATGGACCCTGAATCGAGTTCAGGGTGACGTGTATTCTGTTCCTTCGGTAGCCTGCTGCCGAAGGCGGGCCGTAAGGCCCGAAACACAATTCATTGAGGAGGATGCAAAGAGTTGATCTCAAAACGATTCAAGACAGTTATTATCCTTGGTATTACAGCCGCGATATTGCTGACCCTTTACGGGGGCACAAAGACATATCAAGGCGCCCCACCGTATCCGGGCAAGATCATAGACAACACCGGCGCGGTTCTGATCGACAAGGAAGGCATCTTACAAGGTCAAGCCACCTTTCAGCGATACGGCCTTATGGACCTCGGCAGCGTGTGGGGACATGGAGCGTATCGCGGGACGGAGTTTACTGCCGACACGCTTCACAGAATCGGCCAGAAAATGCGCGAATACTACGCCCAACAGAACGGTGTAAAGTATTCGGCGCTGTCTGACGACGCCAAGGCCGCCTTAGACAGCCGCGTCATCCGCGAACTGCGGCATAATGACTATAATAAGGCCACTGATACTTTAACGCTTAATCCCGCTAAGGCTTATGCGTTCAAGCAGGTGGTCGCCTACAACGATCAAGTCTTCTCGAAAGGCTTGAAGGGCGCGAACATACTCCCGAAGACGATTAAGGCGCAATCAGACCGTCAAGCCCTCGGTGGTTTTTTCTTCTGGACCGCCTGGGCTTCAGGAACGATCAGGCCAGGCACGGATATGACCTACACCAACAACTGGCCGCCTGATAGAAGCGTAGGAAACGACCTCGGCACGAGCGCTTTTATATGGACCATCGTCTCGATTATCGCATTCTTAGTTTTCTTCGCCGTGGTCATGGCAATTTTCCATTGGTGGGGTTATCACGGCAACAGCAACGAAAAACCTGATTACAGCGCGGCCCAGCGTTTGGCCAAGGCGGCTGTCACCGTCAGCCAGGTTAAGACCGTCAAATTCTTCCTTGTCGTTGTTGGCTTGTTCCTCACGCAAACGATCTTCGGCGGGCTTATGGCCCACTATACCGTCCATCCGGGCGAGTTTTACGGCGCGGATCAAGTCGCGAAAACCTTCAACTACAATTGGGCCAAGACCTGGCACACGCAGCTTCCGATTTTCTGGATCGCCATCTCGTGGATCGGCGCGACTATCTACCTTGCGCCTCTTGTCGGCGGCAAAGAGCCTAAGAAGCAGGGACTACTTGTTGACATTCTATTTGTTGCCACGCTGATCGTAGCGGTCGGAAGTCTCACCGGTGAAGTCATCGGCATCAAAGGCGGCGGGGGTAAATACTGGTTCTGGCTCGCTCATCAGGGCTGGGAATATCTTGAACTCGGCAGGCTGTGGCAGATACTTCTCTTTGTCGGACTCGGTATCTGGCTGTTCATCACCGCTCGCGCTCTTGCCCCGATGTTCAAAAAAGGCAGGGACAAGTGGGGAATACCGCACTTCCTTGCTTACAGCGCCGTGGCGGTCGTCGGCTTCTTCTCATTCGGCCTGCTGTATAACCCAAGGACCCACCTCACCATCGCCGATTTCTGGAGATGGTGGGTCGTCCACACCTGGGTAGAGGGGATGTTCGAGTTCTTCGCCGCCGCCGCGATTGCCGTCGCTATCGTAGCAATCGGACTTGCCAAGCCTAAAGACGCCATCCGCGCCGCCTATCTCACGGCGTTTCTGGCGGTGACCACGGGGATCGTCGGCGTCGGACATCACTACTACTGGTTCGGCGCGCCGTCCATCTGGTTCGCCATCGGCGGTGTAATCTCCGCCTTGGAGCCGGTCCCGACCATCCTCCTTCTCGGCAAAAGCTGGCAGGAATTGCGCAATATCAAACAGGCCGGCAAGGAGTTCCCTTACACCTGGCCGCTAATGTTCATCACGGCCGCGGCTGCTTGGGCATTCCTTGGGGCGGGGGTTTTCGGATTCCTGATTACAACCCCAGTGGTCAACTACTACGAGCACTCGACCTATCTGACCGTAAACCACGCCCACACGGCGCTTTTTGGAACCTACGGTATGCTCGCAATCGGCCTGATGCTCTTCGCTCTAAGAGGTTTGGTGAAGCCGCGGGCGTGGAGCGACAAACTGCTGAAATTGAGCTTCTATGGGCTGAACATCGGCCTGCTCGTTATGGCTCTGGGGACCCTCCTCCCGGTTGGCCTCATCCAACTTGCCGACAGTTTCCGGAACGGCCTCTGGCATGCGAGAAGCCCGGAGTTCTACAGCCTGCCGCTGGTCAAGTGGTTCGGCACGGTGAGAGTGATTCCTGATTCCACTATCATCCTGCTGGGAGTTATTCCACTTGCTCTCTTCGTCTTCAAAGCCGCTTTCAATCTAAAGAAAGCCGGCGAGGTGACGGAACAGGCTTGGGAAGATTTGCCTAAATTGACTGAAGACGAGCCTGAGCTGGTAGGAGCAAAAAACTAACTGGACCAGGCTAGAAGTTAGAAGTTAGGAGTTAGAAGCAGATGGCCCTGGACATCATGTCCGGGGCCTAATAACATTGGACATCCATGTCCGATACCGCTTATCTGTTCTAAAGTATATTCACTCCGGCCACCAAGTCGCCCTTGCTTTCCGGCAGCATAGTGTATGGCCTTTGCTGCTGGCTTGGAGGCGCTCCAGGCCCCGGAGCCTGGCTTTTATCATAGATAGGCTTGCCGCCATTATCTTTGGCGTCCGGGCCGATACTATACAGCACATACTTTGCCCCGACTTGCTTATACTTTAGCGGCTTTTTCAGCGCAAATGGGTCGTTCGGTATCTTTTTCAGGTAAGAAGAAGTCAACTCAGCGAGCGCAGCGGGATACCGGCCATGCTCCAAATGATAAGCGTGCAGCGCCAGCGTAACAGTAAACAGGGTGTTTTGCGTCTCTGCCTTCAAGCCCGCGTATCTTTCTTTGTCTAAAACAGGCAAGATCATCCGGCAAATCGGTTCATTTGGTATTTTAGGCGACCCCTTGGCCATCGCAGGGTAGGGCATCCGGCAGGTTTTTATGTATTGATCCATATATGTTGTGTATGCTCGCAGCGCTTTTCCCTTGCTCCAGGTCAAGCTCCTGATGCTATCCAATATTGGCGCGGTTGATGATGTTGAGCCACTACCTATGTAGGCCCCCATGCTCGACCGCCATCCCGGCTGCTGAAATAACTCGATCAGTCCAGCCTGCCCCGACCACTTTTCTTCCTGTATCGTATCCGCAAATGGTAATTGTCGCGCTAAAATATCCTCCATTTGCAATATCGCCCCCTGCGTCTCCCCTATGTCCAATTTATCCACGACTTTCCAAGCGCCTTTCCGGCCAATGCTTTGGATTGCCACGCCGACGAGCATAGAGATCAAACCCCCACCCCTTGGAATATCCTGCCCCATCCTTATAGCGTCCAAACGTGATTCCATTGAGCCTCCCCAGTCCCCTTGTCCCGCTTTTACTTGCGCTTCAAGAACCAGCAGTCTTGCCATCTCGCGGAACCTCGAAAAATGAGGACAAATGGCGCTAAAGGACCGGACCGGCGGATTGAGATATTCGTAATTGAAACCCTGCCTTAGCGCGCTCAACGCCTTGGCGTTCTTGTGGATAATAGCTTCTTTCTCAGCCAATGAGTAATTTCGTTCCAAAGTAGGTGGCGATCCCGCTGGTTGGGCAGGATAAGTATATTCACTGATCGCGTAGCCTATCTTATCGGCTTCCTGTATCGCATTTGCCGCCGCTATATACGAATCATAAGCATTCGGCGAAGGCATCTTGGGCGTCGGTATGTGAATTGTGGGAATAGTATTTGCCTTCTGCACCCATATCGACACGAAAATCGCCAGCGCTACAACCGCTCCGCTCACAATAAAGAGCCACTTAGCCATCTTGTTATCGTTCATAAAGTCTCCATTCATGGAACAATCTCTTACTCTAGGACTACTCTACCGAGTGTTTGTGTTCCTGCGAAGGGGGATGCGATTTGGAGTGCGGTGACAACTCTGTCATTTCGAGCGAAGTCGAGAAATCTGCTTTTGGAGATGGAATAAAGCAGATTCCTCACTTCGTTCGGAATGACGGATGCGAAACGCCTGATGCCGATGTTTCGGGATTTCAGATATACAGCAAGGCAAGGTATACGGAAAGCTTAGGTTAGAGAAAATATATCGGATAGCGGATAACCAAAATCCCGAAACATCACACCCCCCTCAATCCCCCCTTCACAAGGGGGGAAGCATCGTAGCTCCCCTCCTTACGAAGGAGGGGTTGGGGGAGGTTAAAAATCGCACTCCATATAGAAATGAAGACTCATGCCGCCAGCAGTTTATCCGTAAGAGGCAGAAGGACCTCCACCGGATGCGCCATCTTGTCTATCTCAAGGCTTGGGTCTTTGTTGGTGGATAGATCAATAACCTTGGATGCAGCGCTTCCCGCGTCATGTCCGGCTACGGTTCTTATCTTGGGCCTGGTCGGGAACTTGTAGTTACCGCCGGCCACCACCGCGAGTTCCCCGTTTACCAAGCGCACCAGCGCCCCTATTGGATAAAGCCTGGCGCGCGCCGCGAACCTGGCCATTAGTTCCCTATCATATCGCCGGGGAGCTTCGTACATCATCCATGCGATTGACTGCAGCGGCGTCCAGCGTTCCCGATACGGCCTCTCCGTCGTCAAGGCGTCGTATGTGTCCACGACGGCCACCAACCTGCTCAACAAGTGCGGCTTATGCTGCGCCGGAAGCGGTGGGTAACCCGTTCCGTCACAGTATACATGGTGTTCCAAGGCTATTGTCGCGGCCAATGCGGGCAAATCGGGCAGCCCGGCTAAAGCTCTTGCGCCTTCCCCCGGGTGCCTCCTTATCTGTTCCCACTCTTCCTCACTCAACTTCCCCGGCTTTATCACCACGCTGTTGGGCACGAACACCTTGCCCACATCGTGCAGCATGGCCGAAATTCCCAACTCAAGAGTGGACGCGGCGTCCAGTCCGATGTCGCGGCTCAATATCATTGAAAGAATACAGACATTGACGCTGTGCTCGGAGAGATAACGGTCGTAACTCCTGATTCCGGCAAGAGCAAGCAGCGCGCTCTCATCGCCGATAAGACTATGCAGCGAATCCGCGACCGCCGTTCTTATTTCAGCGACGGGAATCCGCAGGCCCGACTGAACCGCCCGCATGGCTTCTTCAACTAGAACAAGCGCTTCCTCGTAAATGTCCGCCGGGTCTTTTCCCTCTCGGAATTCAACCGGGAGCGCTCCCGACCTGACCTCTACATGCGTCACATTTCGCCTGCGAAGCTCCATTGCTATTCCGCCCAACAGTTTCAGCTTATCAGGTTCCAGGCTTAGGGCTTCGGCGAACTCCGTCATCTCGTCCTGCGTCAATCCCGCGGTCAACGTCAACTCGCCCACGTTTCGCTCCCGCATAGACTTCGCGATTGAGACGAGGCTCCCGGAGTTGTCCTCTATGGGAAAACTATCCATCACGAGGCAGGAATCCGTGGCCACAACCATCACCTTAGGCTGGGTAAGAAGGAGATTCGTGACCGCCTGATGCGCGGTTACGACCAAATCTTCGATCATCGGGTGAAACCGTCCGTAGAGGCCGACGCTTCTGACGCATACGCTCAGTTTTGACAGCGCCTCCGCAACCCTGGAGTGCATCTCAACCGATCCGGTGTTCCACCCCGTCTTTTGAGTGACGTCGAATTCCCGCTGCTCCTCCAAGCTCTATCCTCCTAAGCCGCCCTGGCGTCCGTAATACCGGCGCGTGTTCTAATCTCAGCAGCCGCCTGCCTGGCTGCTGTTTTTACGGCTTCATATCGATTTCGGCCAATGAGCGGCCTGGCATTTGCCATCTTATCAAGACAAGGAAGCTCCTCCGGTCCGCCTACTCTTCCCAGCGCTTCTATCGCTGCCGCCTTCTCGGAAACGTCGCCTCCCAAGAACGCGCTGCGAGTTGCTATGCGAACAATGTGAGGCAAACCCGCTCCAACTCCCATCTTCCCCATAGCCGAAAGCGCCGCGCCGCGCGCGCCCGGGTCTTGATGGGAAAGCTTTTTAGCGCAAGCTTCCACGGCAAGTGGAGACGGCATTTTGGATAGCTGCTCCAAAGCCTTGATGATAAATGCAACGTCGCAAGTATCCATAACGTCGGCTATTGCTCTTATAGCGGACATACTTCCTATCTCCGCCAATATTTCCAGAGCGGCTTCTCTTGCCGTCGCCGATTGCCCGCCCAGCAGCCTCGTCAAAGGCTCGACCGCCGCTTGCTTCGACTCGATCATCCCCTGCCTCAGCGCCTCATTAAAGGACTCCGCGTTATGGATGCCCAGCAAGTCCACCAAATGGACCGCGAGGCTTGGGACAGCTCTTACAAGCGCCCCGGCGACATCCTTGGCGCGGTAACCCCCATTCTTCAGAAAATCCTCTACCAGTTGTCTCAAACAGGTATGTTCTATGCTCTGCAGCGCCGATCTTGCATTGGAACGTCGCCAGTCAAGCTCGTTTGGCTTATTCGCCTCATTTGAGAGAGTTTCGGTGAACAAAGTCACCGATTCCATATCCCTGGCCTCAATGGCGCGTGGTATCAGTCCAGCCAGCGCATTAGCTATTCGGCTATGCTCGGCGGGCCTGTTTTCCCACTCCATTAGTGTAACCAGCGTCATGCCTGAGGAAGATATAAATCCCGATGGCTCCAACTCCGATCGCCATTTCGACGCCAGGCCGGTTACTTTTGTATCAAATAGACCGTTCAATTCCCGGAGCTTAATTGCGTCCGATTTCGACTGGGAGTCTATGGCATTCGCAACCATGGCCTCCACCTGGCCGGTGTCCACGACTTTCGCCGATGCAGCCGGCTCGTTATCGGGTTCTTTCCGGCCAGGCGCGAAACCACGCGCCTCCGGGCGCAACTCCGTCAGTTTAGAAATAGCTTTTCTGATTTGTGGTGTAGCATTGTCCCACTTTGTGGGATCATTTACCGCAAGCTCTTTCAAGTCGTGTATGACCTCAGTAGCCAACTCTCCCGCGGTTTCCTTCTTGCGGGAATCATGCAGCTTTGTAACGGCTTCCCTGATTAGCTTCGCCGCCATATCAGGATGAGAAAGTATTTCAGTGATTGGTAATCTCTGAGCTTCTTCCTGATCCTCATCCTGCTTTGAAAGCCAACCGATGACGGCCCCTATAGCCCGGTCAACGCCTACCGAGTTTGCGTCAAATGTTTCCGCCGCTTCGCGTTCATCGTCGGCTTCGTCGCTTCCAGTGTAAACCGCCGCCGTCGCAACTATATGGCTTACTCCGTGCTTTCGAAGATACACGCTCGGCCCGCCCTGCTGCCTAACCTGTCGCGGCTCCACGTTTAAGAAAGAGAGAAACTCTCCCATCTGGTCGCCGGAAGACGCTCCAACAAAAGTGATCGCCATAACTCCACGGGCGCGGAGTCGTTGAAACAACTCTCGGCTATCATTAGTCGCCGGGTATTGGCGGTCATTGACGATCATGACGTCTTTTGTGAAAACACACGTAGCGCGATCGAAATCACCCATGAATTCGTCCAGGCGTTGCGCCAGTGCACAAAGCGATTCGAGCGTGTTAGGGTGCTCCGCCCCGTACATGCTCAATTGCTTCTGCGCGGCGTTGATCGCTCTCAAGAACTCCCGCAAGGCGGGAGCTTGCCTCTCCGTTTCGACAACTGCCGGGTCTATGCCTTCTTTTTCATTCTCAATCATAGCCATTTCCGTATAAGAGTGACAGAAACATCAATGTCTTATTCCACATGGACGGGCCAGGTAACAATAACAGTTGAGTTTAGAGTTTAGAGTTTAGAGAAGGGAAAAGCTATCAGTTGACAGCTGTCAGCTGATAGCTTTTCCATCTGCGTTCTTCCCTGAACAAAGCTTTCGCTCATCCAGATAGTTCAAAACCCGCTCCGTGACCGCCTCAGAAGTAAAACCTAACTCCTTGGCGATCACTTTGTAAGGAGCCGATGCGCCGAAACGATCCAGACCTATCACAAGCCCGTACGTACCGGCATAGCGATACCAGCTCATAGGCGAGGCCGCCTCGATCGTTACTCGATTCAGGATGTTCGGAGGAAGAATTTTGTCTTTATATTCCCTCGGCTGATTTTCAAACAGCTCATGGCTGGGGAAGCTGACGACTCGCGCGGCAATTCCCTTTTCAGCAAGCGCCTTTGCCGACTCCAAGGCTATGTGAACCTCCGATCCCGTCGCAATCAGGATCACATCAATCTTGCCGCCCTCCGGTTCATAGATGATGTAGGCTCCCTTTTCCAAATCCTTAACGCTCTCGAAATCCTGTCGCTCTATCTGTGGGACCTTCTGCCGGGTTAGCGCAAGCGCGGTCGGGCCATGATGGTTCCTCAAAGCGACGGCCCATGCGACGGCGGTCT
>JAUSEB010000299.1 GCA_030650495.1 Armatimonadota bacterium
TGTTATAACATCAGAAAATGGGACAAAAATCCTGACGGACCCGTACGAGTCGGGAGCCTACGACGGCAACATTAGATACGCGCCCATCAAGGAAAAAGTGGACGTGGTCACGGTCAGCCATGAACACGCCGACCACGGACATCTGAAAGACCTGCCCGGAGAGCCGGTGATACTGCGAGGCGCGGGCGGTTATGTTGCGTCGGGTATCAGCTTCCAGGGGATAAGCGCGTTTCACGATAAATCGCACGGCGCCGAAAGAGGCGTGAGTGTTATATTCACATTCATAGTTGATGATATAAAAGTCTGTCACCTCGGCGATTTGGGTCACGAGCTATCTTCCGACCAGGCCGCTGAAGCCGGAGCCGTCGATGTGCTATTGACTCCAGTCGGCGGCTTATTCACGATTGACGCGAAGGAGGCATGGACGGTCGCCAATCAGCTTGCCTCCAAGATAGTCATCCCGATGCACTTCAAAACGCCAAAAGTCGGCTTCCCTATTGCTCCGGTTGATGAGTTCATCAAAGACAAGCCGAACGTAAAGCGTTTGGGCAAATCGGAGGTCGAGATCAACAAGAACACGCTTCCGTCCGAGCGGGAGATAATTGTATTGGAACCGGCATTGTAGGATTTGGCGAGCTGACACCCTTGCTGCTATACTGGCCCATAGTAGAGATAGCAGGAGGACGACCTAAGCATGTTCCGGTCCGAACATCCCAAACCACAGTTCCATCGCGACAAATGGCTTAACCTGAACGGCAAGTGGAAGTTCGCCTTTGATTTCGGGCTTTCGGGAGATGAGAAGGGCTGGGCTAAAGACCCATCGGCGTTCGATGGTGAGATAAACGTTCCATTCTGCCCGGAAAGCAAGCTGTCGGGAGTTGGATATACTGATTTTATTGCCGCGATTTGGTATCACCGAACGTTCTCGGTTCCCGATGCTTGGAGCGATTCGTGCGTTTTCTTGCATTTTGGCGCGGTTGACTATGACTGTCGCGCGTGGGTGAACGGGCAAATGGCGGGAAGGCATTACGGCGGGGGCGCGTCGTTTTCTTTTGACATCACCGAACTGCTGCAATCCGGTGAAAACAGCCTGGTCGTGTGCGCGAAAGACGATCCCCTTTCGGGACTGCAGCCGGGCGGAAAGCAGTCGCATGAGCTGAAATCCTCTGGATGCATGTATACTCGGACCACGGGAATATGGCAGACTGTTTGGCTCGAAGCAAGGACGCAAACATACATCGAGTCCGTGCGCGTAATTCCCGATTTTGACGGCGGCAGGTTCGTCCTTACTCCAATTGTTTGCCAAGCAAGACAAGGAACGGAATTCCACGCGGTTCTGTTATCTGAAGGAGAAGAGCTTGCTTCGGTCAGCGTTCCGGCGACAAACAGCGCCGCATTGGATATTCCGGCGCCTCGCCCTTGGAGTCCGTCCGACCCATTTCTTTATGACCTCCAATTCGAGCTGGTTGAAGACGGCAATATTATTGATACCGTCCACAGCTACGCGGGGCTTCGCAAATTCTATATAGAGGGCAACAAGTTTTATCTAAACAACAAGCCGATTTTTCTGCGCCTTGTCCTAGACCAGGGCTTTTATCCAGATGGCATTTGGACCGCGCCAAGCGACGACAAGCTGAGAAAAGACATTACACGGTCAATGGCCGTCGGTTTTAACGGAGCCAGGCTGCATCAGAAGGTCTTTGAGGAGCGGTTCCATTACTGGGCTGACAGGTTGGGTTACCTCACCTGGGGCGAGTATTGCGATTGGGGTATGGATTTCGGTAAACCACTGGCCATCCAAAACCACCAGCGGGAATGGCGTGAGGTTGTGTTGCGCGATTTGAACCACCCTTCCATCGTTGCATGGACTCCGTTTAACGAGACGGCAGGCGGCGCGCAGGCGCATTTCGAGGCGCATCGCCGGGCGGTTCAGGAGACGGTTGATCTCACTCGCGCACTCGACCCAACCCGCCCCGTCAACGATACCAGCGGATATGTTCACGTGGATACCGATATTTACACCGTGCATGATTACGAGCAAGATATAGATGAATTCCGCTCGCATTACACGGAGGTCGAACCTGATTCGCGAAAGGTTCTGGACCGCGCATGTCCCGATTTGAGCGTTGCTTACACCGGCCAGCCATTTGTCGTCGACGAATATGGCGGAACCTGGTGGGCGGAGAAGTCCGAGCAGGATGAGAGTTGGGGCTATGGGCAAAGGCCGAATTCCATTGAAGAAGTATATAACAGGATAGAAGGTCTGACCAAGACGCTTGCGAGCCATCCTCACATCGCCGGTTTCTGTTACACGCAACTCACGGATATTGAGCAGGAGCGTAACGGCATTTACACTTACGACAGAAAACCCAAGTTCGACGGCGAGCGGCTGAAAAAGGCTTTTGGGTAACCGTCATTTCGAACGAAGTGAGAAATCTGCTTTGCGAACTCACAACAGAAAAAGCAGACC
>JAUSEB010000109.1 GCA_030650495.1 Armatimonadota bacterium
ACATGTGTTACCGCGCAAACCCGTGTTATGAATTCCCCGACACTAAGAGGACGAGAGAGCTTTTTGCTAATGAAAGCCTGATGCCGTTTATCGTGGTAATCGATTCATTCCCGACCGAAACCGCTGCCATGGCCGATATAGTCCTGCCCGACGCAATGTATCTGGAAACTCTCGAACTCGAAACGCCGCCTGCGATGGACCTCGTTCCGTTCGTCAGCCTGCGACAGCCGATCCTGCCGCCCAGAGGACTTGCAAAACCACTGCAGCAGATTCTCCTGGAGCTTGCGAAAAAGATTGGTGGAGAAACGGCGCGCTACTTCGATTTCACCTCATATCGCGAGTACCTGGATGCGGAGGCCGCTTCCGTGAAACCTCTTATCAAGTCCGGAGGAATGGCTTTCCTGGAGGAGAAGGGATTTTGGGTGTATCCCGAAAAGCCGGGGTATACGAGCTTCAAGCAGACCGGCTTTGCAACCCCATCCGGCAAGTTCGAGATCCATTCGGAACGTCTGGCTGAAGCCGGTTTCAACCCGCTGCCAACATACGTGCCGCCACCTGGGACAACCGATCTAAAGGAGAACGAGTTCATCCTGATAACCTATCAGTGCAACGTGCACACGCATTCCCGCACCGCGGACGCAATGTGGCTGTCGGAGATCGTCCACGACAACCCACTGCTGATTAACGCCGGGATCGCGGAAAGACTGGGACTTAAGACGGGCGACCAAGTCCGCGTGATCAGCGAAGCAGGCTCTTTGACCACGGAAGTCAGGCTCACCGAGGGAATCAATCCCAAGACAATAGCGATGTCAGACAGCGTCGGGCATTGGGAGTACGGTCATGTGGCCCAGGCGAAGTCGTTTGAAAGCAATATGCCTGAGACTGAATACATCTGGTGGGAATCCAAGGGGAACGGCAGCCATCCAAACCGCCTGATCGCAAACCGCGCTGACGCGTTAGGGCACGGGCAGGCGTGGATGGACACCCGCGTCAGGATAGAAAGGGTATAGTTTTGGTTTCGCGCTTAGTCTCACGCTTATTTCATATAGTATTGAACATCCCGCCTCAGGTTGCAATTCGTTACATGCCGCTGATCGCGCTGGTTGCGGCGCTTCCGTTCATCCCGCTGGCATATTTCACGACTCACAGCCCCCTATTCTGTGCGAGTTGTCATAAGAAGACCCATGAAGCGCAGCTTTGGCGCGAGTCCCATGTACATCCAACAAGTGTAGGCTGTATAGATTGCCACGCAGTGAGCCGGGGACTGATACACAGAAGCTTCTCCGCGAAACCCGGGCGAGTAAACGCCAACTGTATTCGGTGCCACTCACTTGAGAAGGTCCGCCGTATCGGCAAACCCGGCTATGCGTTCAAAAAGAACCCGAACCGAATAATTATCCCGCATGAAGTTCATATAAAGGCCACCGGCGCCGGTTGTACGCTCTGCCACTATAATCTCGCTCATGGGAGAAGAGACCAAGAGACAAACCGGCCCACAATGGAGTCCTGCTTCACGTGCCACCAGTCGGACCGAACCAATTGCGCGAAATGCCATCCAGCCGGGACGGTAGAGCCGCCTAAGATGGTGGAGATAAGCCAACACGATTGCGGCTCGTGCCACAGCGATTTCCTCAACAAAGCGCTTTCGTTCCAGGGGCTAGCCTACCAACACAGGAAACATGTGGAAAACGGCGTCCTTTGCCGGAACTGTCATTCGACTTCGGGCAAGCACGGCGAACTGGTTGTTACGAAAGCTGAATGCGAAGAATGCCATCAGAGAAGCAAGCCCGAAAGCCACACGGCGGAATGGCTCAAAGTCCACGGAGGATCGGCGATCGCTGGAGAACAGCGCTGCGAGAATTGCCACAAGCAGAAGTTCTGTTACGCCTGCCATAACATCGACATGCCGCATCCCGCCGGCTGGAACAAGTCTCATGCGTCTAACGGCGTCGGAGCAACCGGCGTATGCGCCCAATGTCACAACAGGACGTTCTGCCGCGAGTGCCACAGTGAGAAATCCAAGTCACCCCATGGTTCCGGTTGGTCGCGCAGCCACGGGTTGACCGCGATGAAATCGTCTCAAACCTGCGCGAACTGCCACAAGTCGAATTTCTGTTCAAACTGCCACGGCTTGCAGATACCACACCCGGCAAAGTGGGTAATGACTCACGGCAAGCAGGCAACGGCTGACGCCAGCCGATGCGCCAACTGCCACCAAAGCGGAAAACCAAACTCATGTGAAAATTGCCACAAGTCTCGCCGCCCGTCATGGCATACGGATTCCTTTGCGAAGAAGCACTCAGAAGACGCTAAGCGAAATCCCAGCCTGTGCCCGTTGTGCCACGGAAAGAATGGCTGTATGAACTGCCATGAAACGCCGATGCCGCATGCAAAAGATTGGATGGGAACGCACGGCTCAAAAGGAGCGAGTTTCAAGGAAGGGGCTTTCTGTTTCAACTGCCATGGACGCGAAAAGTGCGCTATGTGCCATGGTGACGGAGTTAGAAGTTAGCCTATATTGTTTATGAATCGACAGCCGTAAACCCGTCATTCTGAACCTTCACCCGTCACCCTGAACGAAGCGAAGGATCTACACAGGTTGTAAATATGTATATACGTGATGTTTCGGGATTTTGGTCTCACGCATTCTGATAGGTTTGATATTCCCGAAATCCCGAAACATCGGCGTGTATCGTCATTTCGAGCGGAGCGCGGCGGAGTCGAGAAATCTGCTTTTAGAATTGTATGCTAAATAAAAAGCAGATTCCTCACTTCGTTCGGAATGACGGGACCACGAAACTGAACTCTCTCCCAAATGACTTTGACAATTTTTTGTTCTCTGTTTTATAGTAAAGGTAAATTTTGGCGGCCCGTGTCGCCGGCCTGCATAAAATGGGAGTTGTAGGAGGAACTATATTGGTTGAGCAGAATGAGAAAACGCAGCCTGAAGTAATAGACGAGTCCCGTAGGAGGTTTCTATCTTTTGCCGCGAGCCTGATATCAGCGATCGTGATGTCACTCATGGCCATCCCGTTAGTTGGTATGTTCCTGGGTCCGCTCTTCATGCGCCGAAAGGAGCTTTGGATAGACCTGGGCGGCATATCAAGCGTCAGACCCGACCAGCCGACCAAGTTTACCTACAGCTATGTCAAGATAGACGGCTGGTTTGAGAAAACCGTCTACGGCTCCGCCTATGTTGTTAGCGACGCCACCCAGCCGGTGGTCCTTTCGAACATTTGCACCCATCTCGGTTGCGGCGTTCGGTGGGACCAATCCCGAAACGCCTTCCTTTGCCCCTGCCACACCGGCGTGTTCGACCGGAACGGAAACGTAGTCAGCGGTCCGCCGCCAAGGCCGCTTCCTGTGTTCCAATCCCGAGTCTCGAACGGAAAAATACAAATCAAGATCAAGGAGGTTTGACCAGGTGCGGACGATTCTAAAATGGATAGACGAACAAACTGATCTGATTACCGGAGTCCTCAAGTTCATGGCCGAGCCGCTGCCTGCGAAGGTCGGGTGGCCCCACATCGCCGGAAGCCTGGTCTTGTTCTTCTTTACACTGCAAGTAGCCACCGGAATCCTGTTGATGGCCTACTATTCGCCGTCTCCGGATCACGCCTACGAAACAGTCCAGTTCATAAGCTACAAACTTCCCCTAGGCGGACTGGTTCGCGGCCTTCACCATTGGGGCGCGAGCGCCATGGTTATTGCCCTTGGGATACACCTGCTCCAAGTTTTTCTCTGGGGAGCTTATAAGAAGCCTCGCCAGATCATCTGGGTGATTGGCATCGGCCTCATGATGGTCACCTTCACCTTCTCCTTCACCGGCTATCTCCTGCCGTGGGACCAAAAGGCTTACTGGGCTACAGTCGTAGGCACCAACATTGCCGGCTCTGTGCCATACATCGGGAACATAATACGCGAAATAATGCGAGGAGGCTCGGCCGTCGGCGCAGTTACCCTCACCCGTTTCTTTGCGCTGCATGTAGGAATACTCCCTCCCATTATTTCGGCGCTTATACTCTTCCATATCCTCCAAGTGCGCAAGAAGGGAATAACACCTCCCGGCCGCGCGGTCGGAGACGAAGCCGGCGTTCCCCACACCCAGGCGTTCTGGCCGCACCAGGTACTGAAAGACGCTATTGCCGCCCTGGTGGCGCTCGTCGTGGTCGGAGGGCTTGCTATCAAGTTCGGCGCGCCGATCGAGCCTCTTGCGAATCCCGCCGATACCGCCTACATCCCCAGGCCGGAGTGGTATTTTCTGTGGATGTTCGACCTGCTCAGATACTTCCCGGGGAATCTTGAGTTTGTCGGCGCGGTGTTGGTTCCAAGCCTGGCTATCTTGCTTCTGGCCATATATCCGTACCTCGATACGAACCCTGAGCGTATGCTGCGACGGCGAAAACTTGCCGCCGGTCTTTGTTTTGGAGTCCTCGCCGGCATCTCCGTACTGGGAATACATGCTATAGTCACATCGCCCAAGGAAAAGGAACTCACCGCTCTTGAACAGCGTGGTCAGAAGGTGTTCTTCGACCTCAGGTGCAACGCTTGTCATGGAATCAACGGAGGAGGAGGAAACGCCGGGCCTGACCTCGCTCTTGCAGGTCCGTGGAAACGCGACGCTCTGGAAGGCCTGCTGCTAACGCCGACCAAGTTCCGCCCGCGTTCCATTATGCCTCCAACCAATATCCCTCGGGACAAGATGGATGCCCTCATGACCTATCTTATAGCGCTTACCCCCACCTCACGCCTGCCGTTCCAGCCGCAGATTGGCCCGCGCAAACCGCCAACGCACTTCACTGGAACGTGGTATATCGACCATAAATACGAGGTGCGCAAGGATCCGTCTCAATGCGCCAAGTGTCATGAGCCGGCATTCTGCCAGACCTGCCACCATAATCGCCGCCCTGACTCACACCTGCGGCAGTGGCTCAAATTCCACCCTGGCGCCGCTCAAGAAAAACCGGAGTATTGCCGTGTCTGCCACGCGCAAGATTTTTGCGCTTCCTGCCATAACAAGCTCCTGCATACGTCCGATTGGCTTCGCCAAAAGCACGGTCCGGCTTCGACCGCTCAACCCGGCGTCTGCGATGAATGTCATCGCCGTGAGATGTGCGTAACTTGTCACGCCGGAACGCCTCCGTCAAGCCACATGAAAAACTGGAGAATCAAACACGGTCCAGTAGCGCTCCAATCGACTGCCGGCTGCAACGCGTGTCACACCCAGCAAAGCTGCGATTCATGCCACAAAACTCTGATGCCGCATAAGTCGGATTGGCGAAGCAAACATGGCCAGGCCGCCATCTCCACGCCCGCCATGTGCGAGCAATGCCACACCTTTTCGCGCCGAGGCTGCCGCAAATGCCACGCCGCTATGAAGCCTTCGTTTCACAAAGGAACGTTCCGCGGCAATCACAAGGAGATGGCTGCGAGCAGGCCAAGTCTGTGCCCTTTGTGCCATGGAAGGAACGGCTGCATGGACTGCCATAAGACGCCGATGCCGCATGCTAAAGACTGGATTGGAACGCACGGTTCAAAAGGGGCGAGTTTCAAGAAAGGGGCTTTCTGCTTCAACTGCCACAGCAAAGAGAAATGCCAAATGTGCCATGGCGAAGTTGGTAAAGACGGATAACGTGCTATGCTGCGGGAACGGTGTATTTAGATAAAACTTTGTACTAAGCAAGGGGCAGTTCCCGCAGAAACACCGCCTACAAGCTGCGGGAATTGTGGTGGATTAAATGCTTAAGTCTCTGCTGTAAGACTATTCCCGCAGCATATCAGCATACCGAACCATGGCCTTTTAACAAATATCCATAATTCATCTGTGCTTCCGAGTTCTTCTTACGCCTCCGGCAGGGCTTGTAGACACAGCGTCTTCACTCTCTGCTATATCTTTCAGTTGACACAAAGCGTAGTTCCAGAGCACATCATGCACAAAATGGGGAAACAGGAATTTGAATATCCCGCGATAAGCCTTCTGAAACGCAGTCCGCCCACGGCGAAAGTTGAAAGCAACATATATAGACAAATCGAAGACGCCTAGCCCCAAGTCCTCGACATCAAAGATCAACGCCCCGCCTTTTGCGAATCCGCTGCAGACTCGGTAGACGATGTATCTTTCTTCGATTACTGCTTCCAAAACAATGCTGAATGTGAGAGATCTGAAGGGGGTGCGATAGCAAATGTGTTTCCCTACTTCATTGCCGCTGCCGGACATCTTGCTGATGCTCACGATGCGCGGCCTGAAGTACTCCATGTCCTGCTCTCCGAACTTTGCCAATTGCGTGAAGATAGCGTCTCTTTCTCCCCTGATCTTGATGGAGTACATTCTCTCAAAATCAAAGCTCCAGTTCCATTCAAACATGGGAATCTTATCCGCGTACTCCCGTCTTTTCGCCTCCATAACTTCGGAATAGACCCCTGTAGGAAATCGCCCAATGTCTCCCCAACGCAATCCAAAGAATAGTTCGGTGATATAGTTGCGGATTGTGATGAGTATGCCCCCAACGAAAATAGCTTTCAGAGTCTTAACAGTAACCATCGATCGAAAGATGTTCTTGTAGGTATCATCACCGCTGGCAATCTTCCATAAGAGCTTCTCCAGGTATCTGTCACCCTCTTGTCTGCTTTTACGCTCGGTGAGCGCCGCCTGGTAGAGGCTTCTACTGAGCATTGGATGACTGAACGCCACACGATTCAGAAAGAACACAATCTTCCCGAACCGGTTGTCTAACCTAAGGGATTCTACGATTGGCCAGTAATTCTCTTTCAGGCTCTGTGGGTCTACGCCATTCTCCAGCAGGCAACACGCAAGCGCCTTCGCGGTGGAATGCGCCGACAGGATACCATCTTTGTAAAGCCGGGCTACTACCATATCGCCTATCACGGCAATACGGTGTCCAAAGGGGCTTTTGGCAGTTCCGACGGTCATGTTCGGGAAACACGCGCAAACGACTTCCAGTCCCAGCTTTCGGGGCAGCAATCTCAGCAAATGCGGCAGCCCTAGAAACCGGTCGATTAGTCCTATTTTGTCTCCGTCATCAGCACGATCCACGCTCTTCCCCAGCAACACAAGGGTGATGAGTCCTTCTTCCTTGGGAAGCAATGAGGACATCTCTACGATAAGATCCTTTGACCCGTAATCGACGAAGTACACCTCGCCCTTCTTGCTGCGCGCGACTCTTTTGTCGGCTTTCAATTCACAAATGAGCGCTTTTCTTACGCGTGGAGGTCTGAACTGAGGGATCAGCGCGCGCAGCGACTTGATGAGTTGACTGTTCTCCAGCGACATGCCGGCTGTTTGATTCACGCCCCCGGCGACGACCACGAAGTCAGCTTCCACTGACTGATCCTCACTCTCCCCGTCCCCTATAACTCTGTAATTGATGATCGGTTTGCCATTCGGTGAATATTCCACGCCATAGGCCTGGCCGGTAATGACTCGCGCCCCTCTGTCCAGCGCGCATTCTAGGAGGTATGAATCGAAGTTGTCGTTTCTCCGAGACCTTACACAAGGTTTCGAACCGCGGTAAACGGAATACATTTTCCTGCCGGCAGGAACACGCAGTTCGATATGCTTCCAACTCCCCTGGATGGTTACGGATTGAACTCGGCTCTGGATGACTTTCGGAGGGATTGCGATGCCTGCTTGATCGAGGACGTCAACGAGCCGCGGGGAGATGCCACCGGCGCAGTAGTTGCACCCTTCTCTAAACGCCATCGGCTGGGACGCTCCCTGGGACAGCGACTGGCTTTTCTGCTCGATGATCGAGATATTCAGTTCTCTTCCTTGCTGATGCGCCTGTCTAAGAGCCTCTATCGCAAAGAAGCAGCCGGCCGGCCCTCCCCCTATAACGACGATACTCGCCGGGTTTTCCAGTGGGATAGTTTCGACTCGCTTCGTACGGGACCAGAGCATGTTTCCCCAATGTATAATCGAATACGCGCCCGTCGACTCCTGGACGGCAGTCGTAAAAACGCTTGACCAGATGTCTTAGCTTATCGGATTACGTAATCAGTATAGCGCTTTCCTTAAGGATTTAGACTGAATGTATGAAGGATTATGGTCCGTAATCGGCGAAAATATAGAATATAGAATATAGTGTATTTTATCTCTAAGTTACTCTGATGGCGGTAATTATCCTTTCAGGTGGTCTGAGTTCTCGTATGGGTCGAAACAAGGCGCTGCTCCCCGCGGAAGGGACGACGCTGCTCCAGTCGCTTGTCTCAAGGTTCTCGGAAGAACTCGGCCCGGTAATCGTGGTTCTCCGGCAGAGGCAGAATCTGTCTATACAGAATGCAGTGGTTACGCGCGATGTCCTGAATGATGCGGGGCCGCTGGGAGGGCTGCACGCGGGACTTTTGGCGGCACCGGATGATGTCAACTTGGCGCTCGCATGCGACATGCCATTTGCGAATGTCGAGCTTGCTCGACATATTCTTTCCCGCGCTAATGGTTACGATGCGGTCGTTCCTAAGCTGGAGCGTGGGATCGAACCATTATTCGCGGCGTACCGAAAGGCGTGTATTGCTGATATTGAATTTCTCATAGAGGCCGGCAAGCGCCGGATGCGTGACCTGCTCGATCAGGTTAGGACTCTCTATCTGGATGAATCCGAACTGAGATATTATGAGCCTGATCTCCACAGCTTTATCAATGTGAATACACCTGAGGATTATACTACGTACCTAATGCTTTCAGGCGTTGAGCCTGGCCCGGCGCCCTAATAGAGGATCTGCGTTATGCCAACGCTCCAGCGAGCGTCACTGCTCACCGCTCTACGAGCAATTCAATTGACTTCCGGGTATCTGCGGCCCAACGCGGTGGCGGAGGTAGCCGAACGTTGCGGGGTCTCCGAAAGCTATGCCTACGGAGTGGCGTCGTTTTATTCTCTTCTGGATTTGGAACCCAAGGGGCGGTTCGTCGTACGCGTCTGCGACAGCGTCTCGTGCCACCTGGGCGGGTCAAATGCTATTCTGGAACAAGCAAACGCAGTCCTGGGCATTCGGGCAGGTGAAACCACCGCCGACGGGATGTTTACCATCGAGACAGTGAGTTGTCTCGGAGCTTGTGGAGCCGGACCGGCGGCTATGGTAAATGATCGGCTATACACGCGTCTGGACGCCGGAAAATTCGCAGCGCTGCTCGACGCTCTTAAAGCTGGATGTGTCCCATCAGCCGATGGTGAGCTTTCGTGGGAGACGGCCAGATCTCTTGGCGATGCGAGGCTTATCGGAGATCCGTCCTTGAACGCCACACTGCCCGATCTAGCGCCGGAAGAAATACTGAGCGCAGTCGAGATGGCCGGGCTGCGGGGCCGTGGTGGAGCAGCCTTTCCTGTGTCGCGCAAATGGCGGCTCTGCGCCGAGGCGCCGGGAGATGTCAAGTATATCATCTGCAACGCGGATGAGGGAGAGCCGGGGACGTTCAAAGACAGGTATCTTCTTACTGAACACGCGGACCTGGTTATCGGGGGAATGGCTCTGGCGGCCCGGGCGGTAGGCGCGAGCAAAGGCTATATATATCTGCGGGGAGAATACACCGACGCTGAAGATGCCATCCGGCAATATCTGGGGGGAACCGATGGCTGTCCTTTGGATATAGAGATAGCGCTGGGGGCCGGCGCATACGTCTGCGGGGAAGAAACTGCTTTGCTTGAGTCTATCGAAGGCCGCAGAGGCGTTCCCAGGCTCAGGCCTCCGTATCCGCCAGTGTCGGGAGTATTCGGTTGCCCGACTATCATAAACAACGTCGAGACTTTCGCGAATGTGCCGCTAATCATAGCAAATGGACCGCAGTGGTACGCGGAGGCTGGAACGACTGAAAGTCCCGGGACAAAGCTCTTCAGCGTAAGCGGAGATGTGACACGTCCCGGAATTATAGAAGCGCCATTTGGCACACCGCTATTAGACGTGTTGAAAGAAGCTGGAGCCGTGGAGCTTAAGGCGGCGCTGGTTGGCGGCGCGTCAGGCCGCATAGTTCCGCCTGAAGATTTCGGACGCAGGCTCTGCTATGGTGGCCTCTCGCCCGGCGCCGGAGCTATTATCGCCATAGGGAAAGACAGATCGCTCCGAGATCTGGCGACAAATCTTATGACATTTTTCGAGCATGAATCTTGCGGCGAGTGCGCCCCGTGCAGAATAGGAACGGCCCGCGCAAGGGAGATACTGGCCGGCGAGCAAGCATCAAAGGAAGGGCTTTCCGCTGCTCTGCAGTCTCTGGGAGAGACGCTGGCCAACGTTTCCAGGTGTGGTCTGGGACAGACTGCTCCTGGTGCGCTTTTCGACATGCTCAGGTTGTTTCCAGAAGAATTTGAAGGATAAGGTTGGAAAGGAACCGAGTATTGAAAGAATTGATAAACCTGGAAATAAACGGCAGGCCGGTCAGCGCGCCTCCTGAGGCAACCATTCTGGACACCGCGCGCGAGGCCGGCATAGAGATACCTACTCTATGCCACGAGCCGGGTCTGAAAGCCCAGGCGCAGTGCCGTTTGTGCGTTGTCCAAGTCGAGGGAAGGAATCGTCTTGAGCCTGCCTGCGCAACGCAGGTCAGCGAAGGGATGGTATTATACACGGACTCGCACAAGGTTATTAACGCTCGGCGAATGATCCTTGAACTGCTTCTCTCCGAACATCCAAGTAACTGCCCCGCCAGAGCCGCCGGAGATAAGTGCAAACTGTGCGACTATTCGGACCGGTTTGGCGTGGACATTACCAAGTTCGGGCATGGCGGCGAAGGAAGAACAGTCAGAGAGAACTGGTTTATATCTCGCAACGCGGCGGCGTGCATCCTTTGCGCTAAGTGCGCGCGGGTTTGCGATCAAGTGCAGGGAATAAGCGCGCTTGCCTTTATTGGCCGTGGGAATAAGACCGAGGCGCGGCCTGCACTGAAGAAAACACTGGAGCAGACCGACTGCGAAATGTGCGGCAACTGCGTGGAGGTCTGCCCGACCGGAGCCATCAGCCGAAGCCAGTCAGCTGGTCTTGCCTCGGCGAGAAAGACGCTAACCACTTGTGGTTTCTGTGGAGTTGGATGCCAGCTTGAACTGAACGTGAAAGACGGCAGAGTCGTGGGGGTGACATCCGAGTCCGACAACCCGGTGAATGGGAAATGGCTGTGCGTAAAGGGCAGATTTGGTTACGAGTTCATCCACCATCAAGACCGGCTCACTCAGCCGCTCATCCGGCGAAACGGAGAGATGGAACCCGCCTCCTGGGATGAGGCCCTCACTTATACCGCCGCCCGGCTTTTGGCGATCAAGGAGAAGCATGGACCCGACGCCATCGCCTTTATCAGCTCCAGCCGGTGCACGAATGAGGAAAACTATTTAATACAGAAGATAGCGCGCGCGGCCATCGGAACAAACTCCGTTGACCAGTGCGCCCGCACTTGACACGCCCCGACCGTGGCCGGTCTGGCCGCATCATTCGGGAGTGGAGCGATGACCAACTCTATCGGCGAGATACCCGGCGCCGACGTCCTTCTTGTCATCGGCGCCAACCCCACTGAGGCGCACCCGATCATCGGACTCAAGATCAAAGAGGCTGTCAGAAATGGCGCGAGACTGATTGTAGTCGATCCGCGCAAGACATGGCTTGCTAAGATTGCGTGGATACATTTGTCGCTTCGACCCGGCGCTGATCTGGCGCTGATCAATGCAATGGCGCATGTCATAATCCGTGAGAATCTGGCAAACACAGCATTCATCGAATCGCGCACGGAGGGGTTCGATGACTTTCGCCGGTCTGTGGCGGAGTGGCCGCCTGAGCGCGCGGCGGAAGTGTGTGATGTGCCGGCTGAGGATATACGTCGAGCGGCCGTGGAGTACGCATCGTCTGATCGAGGCGCGATCTACTATACTTTAGGCATCACTGAGCATACCTGCGGCACGCGCAATGTTTTGGGGCTGGCGAACCTGGCTCTGCTTACAGGGCATGTGGGCAAAGAGAGCAGTGGAGTGAATCCGCTTCGCGGACAGAATAACGTGCAGGGCGCATGCGATATGGGGGCGCAGCCGGACGTGTATCCGGGCTACCAGAAGGTCGAAGTCGAGGAGAACAGGCGCAAGTTTGAAGACGCATGGGGAGTCCGGCTTCCGAAAAAACCAGGGCTGAGAATCCCGGACATGCTGGAGTCGGCTTCGCAAGGAAACCTCAAAGCTATATATGTTGTCGGCGAGGATCCGGTTGTCTCGGAAGCGCATTCAGGATTCACAAGAGAAGCGCTCCGGCGGCTTGACTTTTTAGTAGTCCAGGATATTTTTCTCAGCGAGACGGCAAAGCTGGCGGATGTCGTGTTGCCGGCGTCATGCTTCGCGGAAAAGGACGGAACTTTCACGAACACGGAGCGGAGGGTGCAGCGCGTGCGGAAGGCTGTCGATCCGCCTGGTGAGGCGCGAGAGGACTGGCGCATCCTCATAGATATTTCAAATCGCCTGGGTTACAAGATGGATTACTCTTCTCCTAAGGAAATCTGGGATGAGATAGCCGGGAGCGCGCCGATCTTTGCCGGGATCAATTATGCTAGAATTGAGAAGACCGGCCTGCAGTGGCCCTGCGCCGGGACGGATCATCCGGGAACGAAGTTTCTACATGCGGAACGTTTTGCGCGCGGGTTGGGAAAGTTCCACGCCGTGGATTATACTCCGCCGAGTGAGCTTCCCGACCCGGAATACCCATGGGTATTGTCCACGGGACGCACGCTCTATCATTACAACGCCGGTACAATGACGAGGCGCGTTGGTGGGATCGCAGGGAAGTCGCCTGAGTGCTTTGTCGAGATCAACCCGCAAGATATTGAAAGCCTTGGCGCAAAGGACGGCCAGATGATCCGTGTGACAACGCGGCGCGGGAGCGTGGTGTGTAGAGCTCTTGCGACCGGCAAGGTAAAACGAGGCCGGATATGGATGCCGTTCCACTTTGCGGAGGCCGCGGCAAATGAGCTAACGGTGGACGCGTACGATGAAGTGACCGGAACGGCGGAATTTAAGGTATGCGCCGCCAGGATGGAGGTAGTTGAGTTGTGAAAATTATATGCGTCGGCGGAGCGTCGTCACATTGCGGCAAGACGTCAACAGCGGCTATGCTTCTGAAGGCCCTCCCCGGATGGGCGGCGATAAAAGTGACTCCATCCAGGCATGATGAGGTGTGCCCGCTTGGCGAGCATTGCGGCGCGTGCCAACCGCCGGAAGGACCGTATGAAGTGATTACGGACAAGTCCCTGTTGGCGGAACCGGGAACTGACACCGAGCGCCTTATGGCCGCAGGCGCATCCGGGGTCGCATGGGTGCGCGCGCTTCCGCAGTTTCTGCCGGAAGCTCTTGAATCAGCGCTCGCAGGCTTGTCCACGGCGCAGGGAGTTGTTATCGAGAGTACGACTGCCATACCTTTGCTGGGTGGGTTCAATATACTTGTGGTGAAAGGATCTGAGACTCGATTGAAGGAGTCAGCCGGTAAATTGGCGGGGTTCATTGATGTGTTGGCAATCAATGTCGCCGCTTCCGAACTTCAGCAGCTTTCTGCCATGGACTCAACAGCGGCTATTTTACAGGCCAGACAGACAACAACCATTTGCGCTGTACTGCCCCCGGAACACCCCAAGAACCGCGACTTTATTCAGATATGCCGCGAGGCAGTCGCATAGGGTAACAGGAATCAATTTCACCCTCACCCCTTCGGCTTCGCTCAGGGCAAGCTCTAACTCTCTCCCGTCAAGGGAGAGGGGATTTGGCCGCCGGGCGTTCCATCTTCCCGCAATCCTCGATTTCCATACGCATAGATGATAATACGTGAGGGATTATGGCGCGCAGCAGGTCGAGGCTCTCTTCAACAGCTCGCTTGCTGCCTGGGAGGTTGATGATCAGCGTCCGCCCGCGTAGTCCACTTACGCCGCGAGACAAACAGGCATAGAGGGTATGGCGCATTCCTTCCGCTCTGATAGCCTCGGATATTCCCGGAGATTGGGAGTCGAGAACCGCGAGGGTCGCCTCCGGCATACGATCTCTCGGCGTGAAACCGGTGCCTCCTGTGGTCAAGATCAAGTCAACGGCGCAGCGGTCGGCCAGATATTTCATCTTCGCGCTCAATTGGGCTTCTTCGTCGGGCATTACCGTGTAGTCAGCCAAGGCAATCTCAAGTTCGTTTAGCAGGGCTACAAGGACTCGACCGCTCTCATCCTGTCTCTCGCCTTTGGCGCAGCGGTCACTCGATGTCAAAACCGCCCCGACCTTCACCGACGAGCTCGCTACCGTATCACCCACCGCGATCCGTCCCCCACGCATAACTTTTGCAAATACGCCCTCGCGCGGCATGATGCAATCGCCCAGCCGCTGCCCGATGCTGCATGGCGTTTCGCATACTTTTCCGATATCCGATATCTGAACAATCGCCTCCGGCCCCAAACGCAGCCGCTCACCGATTCGAACCGCCGCCAGGTCAAAGCCCTCCGTAGTTATATTCTCCCCGAAATCGCCCGGACGCAAATCAACCCCCATGCTGATCGCTTTTTCTATGGACTCGCGAGCAAGCAGGCTTGACTGCCGTTCGGCTCCAGCGTGCGCGTCCCCTTCAATCCCAAAGCCGGCGATCAGAGTAGCATCCGCAACAGGCGACTTCTTGTCTCCTTTTTCGGATGAAGTATTTATCGAACCTATTCTTGCGTTGTCTGTCAAACTTCTTCCTCCCGTACAAAACGCCCGCTCTTGCCTCCCGACTTCTCCGCAAGGCGGATGTCGCCGATCGTCGCGCCTCGGTCAATAGCTTTCACCATATCGTAAATGGTGAGCGCCGCCATCGTCACAGCCACAAGGGCTTCCATCTCCGCCCCGGTCTTCGCGTTACATAAAACCTCCGACTCTATTTCTACTCTCGCCGGATTCGACCGAGGCCGCAGTTCCACGTTTACGCTCTCCAATTGAATGGTATGGCACAGCGGAATAAGCTCGCCGCACCGCTTTGCCGCCATAATCCCCGCAATGCGGGCCGCGGCGAACACATCCCCCTTAGGGGTCTTTCCTTCCGCTATGGCCGCAAGCGTGGACTCCTGCAGATATATGGCTCCCTTCGCCTTCGCGCGCCGTGTAGTTGGGGCTTTTTCCGATACGTTTACCATTCGCGCGCGCCCCTTTTCGTCCAAATGCGTGAGATCCATGAAGCTCCATTCCTAACTAATAGTTTGTCAAGTTGGTTATTGACTCAGGGTGTATCCCAAGTTTATGGTAACCCAGCCTTTTTTAATCACGAAAGCACGAAATTACGAAAACACGAAAGGTCTAGTTCAGGTGTATCAGTTCAGTTCTGCGGGATTGAACAACCTCAATACACGTCACCCTGAACTCGATTCAGGGTCTATTCCCTCGTAGAATAGATGCTGAATCAAGTTCAGCATGACGTAATTCCCATAGAACTGAACTCTTTCGTTCAGGTAGGAACGCAGATTAACGCTGATAAGCGCAGATAAACACAGATTATAAGGGAGTCGAGCGAGTCGCAAGAGTCGAAGGAGTCGAGGGAAAAGCGGTGTCAAGCCACCGCAATCCATAACCTACAACCAACAACTCCCTATCTGTATTCATCGGTGTCCATCTGTGGTTAAATACTCTTCCCGTTTCGTGTTTTCGTGATAAAAGAGAAACTCATAAATTTGGGATGCGCCCATTGACTCAGCGATTACGGCGGATTGCCAAGTTCACCGGTTTGAATCGCGTAGCGGACCAGCTCCGCCCGCGTCTTGACCAGCAGCTTGGCAAATAAGTTGGCCCTGTGTGTCTCCACTGTCTTCTTACTCACGGAAAGACGTTCCGCGATTTCCTTGTTCGTGTAGCCATGGATCAACAGGTCCATAACCTGCCGCTCCCTTTCGGTCAGTTTCTCCAGGTTGTTATTTTTATAAGGAACCGCATGCTCCGCGGCGCTTGCGGCTAGATAGGGAAGCATAGAGCTGTGCACCGCAATCTGACCGTGAGCCACCGCGCGTATCGCAGCTATCAGCTCCGATGGCTCCGCGCGTTTCACCAGATAACCGCTTGCGCCTATCTGAAGTAGCTGCTGAAGGTACCTCCGTTCCTCGTGAATTGTCAACACCAGAACGCGCGTATTGGGAAGCCTATCCTTAATCCGTCTGGTGGCTTCCAAACCGTCTATGCCGGGCATGGTAACGTCCATCACCACCACGTCCGGCTTGAGCTCTTCCGCTTTTGTGATAGCTTCGAAGCCATTTGAAGCCTCTCCTATGACCTCCATGTCAGGTTCGGCGTTGACCAAAAGCGCAAGGCCGGCCCTCATCACGGCGTGATCATCTGCAAGCAGGATTCGTATGGTATCCATAGCTAATCCTTAATCGGCACATCAAGAGCCATAGTGGAGCCTTCTCCAGGCGCTGAATCTATCCTTAAAGAGCCACCGATGAGAGCGGCTCGCTCCTGCATCCCGAATATCCCCAGCGAACGCCCGGCCCCATCGAAGCTCACCTTGTCGTACTCAAAGCCCCGCCCGTCATCCTCGACAAGCACACGAAGCTTTTCCTCGCTGAGTTCCATAATCACGCTCACGTGCTTCGCCTGAGAATGCTTTGCGGCATTTGCCAGCGCTTCCTGCACTATCCGGTACACCGCGGTCTCTATCTCCGAGGATAGGCGCCGCCCGTCCATTCCAACGCTTTGAAAATCAACCGATAGTCCATACCGCTCCTTGAAACTCTCTACGTACCGGTCGGTTGCGGCCGCCAATCCCAAATCATCCAACAAACCCGGCCTTAGCTCAAACGCAAGATTCCTTATCCGCTGCAGAGCCTGAGCTATGGCTAGCTTTAGGTTCTCCGTCTGGCGCCTGGCATCCTTGCTATCCAGTATTGCGCCCAAAGCTACGTTTACTGAGGCGAGAGATTGACTCGTCTCGTCATGCAATTCACGCGCTATCCTCTTCCGCTCCTCTTCTTGAGCTGAAATTATCGCCCGTAAAAGTTTTGCCTGCGCCTTTTCTTTCTTCTGAAGACTGGCGTAAAGACTCTGCAGTCTTGCCGCCATATCGTTGAACGTCATTGCCAGATAGCCGACTTCATCATTCCACCAGACCCGAGCGCGCGACCGAAAGTCGCCAGATCCCAACGCCTGAGCCGCGTTTCGAAGATCGAGAATAGGCCGCACAAAAAGCGCGGCGATTCCGTAGGAGATCAACAGAGCCACAACCAATATGCTCAACATTCCAATCATCAGTGTCCTGGAACTGGATGCCACGCTTTCTTTCAATAACCGCTCGGTAATCCCGACTCTGACAACACTCCCGGCGGAATAGGGCACGGGCGCCGCGGCGTCACGTATCACTCCTTCCTCAGTTGAAATCCTTATTAAACTGATGTCTCGTTCTCCACCTCGGTGCAATTTCAGGAGGTCGCCCGGAACGCCTCCTTGAAAACTATGGGCCAATATCTCTCCATCTTGCCCCAATATAAAAGCGTAACTCAAGTCCTCGCCGGACCGCGTCGCCTGGCGCATTAGTTGATAAAGCGCAAATGTGTCATTCATCAACACAGCGTCCTGGCTCCGCGCAGCCAGCTCCCTGGCCGTATGGATAGTCCGCTCGTCCAACTGGCTCCCTACTATCCCCGCGACAATCGTTCGCGCGCGTATGATCATAACAACACTCGTAGCAAGTATCACCGCCAATACAACCGCTGTGAACTTTAAACGTACGCTCACCCCAAGCGTTGCCGTTGTTAACGATCGCCATGGCGTGATCGATTTGTCCACGCCTTTGTCTCCCTTCGCATCACTCTGATGCTGTCATACGCGGAGTCCTGAATCTCCACGAACCGGTCAGCGGCGATAGATTTGAGCAGTCTTCGCCCATCCGGGTCCAGATGCATGGTCAAAAGAACCTTCTTGAAAGAATCCTTGAACTCTTTCGGAGCGCTTGGGTGGACTACCACTGGAGGAGAAGCGCAAGGACCGTAACTGGCGATCACTTTTGTCTCCCGCGTTAGACGCGGATCGCGCCGCCCGGCAACCTCGTAAATCAAGTTGTCCACCGCCGCGCCATCTACAATCCCATCGCGCACGGCCGCTATCGCTAAGTCGTGATTCCTGGTGTAAATGAGTTTGGCGAAGAACGACTCCGGACGATAGCCCATTTTCAGAACCTGATAGGCAGGCATTTGGCATCCGGTGTTCGAATCGCGGTCAGTGAACGCAAAACGCTTGCCCTGAAGGTCACGCAGCTTATTCGCTTCACTCCCTTCGGGAACTATGATATGGCAGTAGTAAGTCGCTTCCCCATGGAATGTAGGGGCCGCGACCAATTCCATCCCGAACTGCGCTCGCCCGTCAACATATCCCCCACTGCACACAAATGCGCCAATCGCTTCACCAGAGCCGACCATCTTGTTCAGATCCGCGTAGGAATGCGCCAATAATATCCGAGTCGGGTGTCCGAGCTTTTTCGTAAAGTAGTCCATAATGGGGCCATAAGTTTCCGTAGCGTGACTCGGAGAACTCATTCCAGCTATGGCGATCCGATATGGAGCTTCCCTAAGCTGTGAATCCGCCACAGGCCGGACGATATTCTTCCGCAAACTAACCCTGGGAAGCTTTTCATTCCTGCCGCACCCGGCGAAACCCGACGACACTACAAGCGCCGCAAGCAGCCAAGCCCTGGCTTTCATCCTGTGTAAATGCTCCATGACAACAATAACACCACTGCGCTCGCGCTTAAATAACTATGTGATTTTATGTTCAATATAGCCTGCTCACATCGTAAGGATAACCCCAACCGGTGTCTTATATAATACTACTCCTCCAATGCCGTTAATTCAATGGCCTCGTTGAGCAAAGAAACCGTATTTAACCGCAGGTCCCATCAGCCCACACGGGCTGTTAGCCTCATTTCCCTCGTAGCGGAACCGAAATTCTAATGGATTCCCCCTAGTAATAGCTCATGAATTACAGGGAGAGCGCTTAGTGACATGGAGTTCTTGTCTCGGATAATATACAATAGATGTGGCGTAGCGCAAGTGCAATCCCGCTCTATCCCACCGAGCCCGGCCGGATATAGACTCTTCAAATGAAAAGCTAATGCCGGTTGTAGCTTGAGTTGAGTTGTGAAGATTGGAATGAAGTTCTGACCCTTCTTGATATTCGCCGCGAAGAAAAGAAGTAGCTATATGAACTACATTAGTTCGGGCACAACGTTGAGAAGCAGCCTGAAATTCAAAGTAACCGCGGCAGTTGGCGCGGTTTTCGTTGTGGTATATTCCGCGCTCTTGCTCGCTGAAACAAGACTGGTCACAAGCGAGCTTTCAATGAAGACTTATGAGAGATCTCAAATGGTAAGCATGACTGTTCAGAGAAGCCTTCGTGACGCAATGACCAAGAGACGCCAGCGGGAGGTAGCGGCAATTGTATCTTCCGTCGCCGAGCTGCCGGACATAAAGCAGATAGCCATTGTAGACACCAGAGGAAGAGTAATTCTCGAAAGCCGCAAGGCTGGGCATCGAAGCGCCGGCCCGGAGGTTGAACGTATGATAGCAGCAGCCGCCAAACGCGGACGCGCTGTTTCAGAGGGCGCCGAAGGTGATATCCTTCGCACGATAAGCCCTATTCATAATGAAAGAAAATGCTGGTCCTGCCATTCTAATAGTCAAAAATATCTTGGACACTTACTTGTAGATTTGTCAACAAAAGCCGACAGGCTTGCCCTTTCGCGTAATCGTGAAACGATTATCATTACCGGCGTCGTGGGACTTGCCGTCAGCGTCGCCACTTTACTGTTCGCTCTGTCCCGGCTGGTCTACAAGCCGGTTGACCGGGTTCTGGCGGCAATGACCAGGATCAAAGAGGGCGACATATCTTTTAGGGCGGACACGTCCGGCGGCGACGAGTTGCGCCGACTTTCGGTAACACTAAACGCTATGGTCACAAGCTTGCAAGAACGAAACGCTGAAATTGTAAAGGCTCGCGAGCGACTTCTTGAAGCGAGAAGGCTGGCGACAGTCGGCCTGCTCGCCGCGGGAATGGCGCACGAGATCAATAACCCAAACGGCGCTATATCCGTGGCGGCTGAGGGCTTGGCAAAGTACGTTCCGGCTGACAGTCCAGGACCAAGATTGCTGGAGATTATCGGCAGGTCGGCTGACCGCATTTCCCATCTGGTCTCCGAGTTACTGAGATTCGACCCAAAACAGCCTGTGAAACACGAGCCGGTGGACATCAATAGCCTCGTGAGTGAGGCCGTCGCCTCAACAGCCGAAGGGTTTGCCGGTCCGCGGCATGAAATTCACCTTCAACTTAACGCGGACACGACAGGTCTCGTCGGAGACAGTGGACGCCTCGCTCAAGCAATTATCAATATAATCACGAACGCTCTTGAAGCAATGCCCTCCGGCGGAACGCTCACCATTCAAACCGTCAGCGACGACAAGGAAGCGGAGATAGTGATCTCAGACACCGGCCATGGAGTCGATGAAAACGAGCTTTCCCTCCTGACGGATCCATTTTTCACAAGTAAGGAGTCTGGCAAAGGACGAGGGTTGGGCCTCACTATTGCCAGTGAGATCATATCTCAGCACGGCGGAGAACTGACAATTTCAGGCAAGCTGAACGAAGGCGCTACTGTCCGCATGCGTATGCCTAAATATACTAATGAATAAACAGCCAAACCTAGACCTCAATATTTTGATAGTAGACGATGACGTCGAGTTGCTCGACACGTTGTCCATTGTCCTTTCTTCAATGGGCTATCGGGTAACCGGCGCGCGCTCCGGGCCTGAGGGAATCAAACTTATGGAGTCAGGAGAAAGATACGAGGTCATAATCACGGATCTCCGTATGCGTCGTATGGACGGCAACTGGTTTCTACGGATCGCCAAGCTTATAGACCCTAGCTGTAAGGTGGTAATGATGTCCGCTTACGCTACAGTGGAATCCATGGTGAACGCTATCCGTGAAGATGTCTACGACTACTTGCTCAAACCCTTCAAGATCGCGGAGTTGCAGGAAATCCTTTCAAAGGTAAGCCGGGAAGCCAAATCTTCTACTCTACCCAGAGGTAACACGCCTTGAGCAAACAGCTTTGGACGCCGACGGAAACGCTCAACCGAATACGTGAACTAAAAGAAGCGGGCCACGACCTGGCGTACGGGAACGCATTGCAAGTCGCTCCAAGAGTAGTCGCAGCCGCCCGCCGTTACTTTGGAAGCTGGGGCCATGCGCTTGAGCAGGTCGGTGTGGATTACGCAGCCGTCGTCGAACTTGGCCGTCAGCGAGCCTCCGATAAGAGATCGAAATGGAGCAAAGAACGCATCATCCAGCGCATCCGTGAAATGGCCGCAAAAAATGAGCCGCTCAACACCGCGGTCGTTTCGCTAAAGCATACAGATATATACAGCGCCGCGTGCTCATCCAGGTACTTCGGTGGATGGTCTAAGGCTTTAGAAGCCGCCGGCGTCAGCGCTAAACAGGATGGCCCCTATCGACCGATCGGGCTTACACTCACCCTGGCCAAATGGAGAAACGAATTGCTCCTCGAAAGAATCGGGCAACTCTCAAGACCGGATGGCTCTATAGATGAGCAAATCGTTCGCACTCTTGCCCCGGCGCTGCATGACGCCTCCATTAGGCGCTTTGGTTCCTGGGGCAAAACTCTTCACGCAATCAAAAACGTCAGCGAGCAGGCAAATAGCGATACAGAACAGACATCTCAAATCTAATAGTATAAGATTCAACAACTTCACGGAGCTCTTTTCTTTTGCTTTGTGAATATAATTGCAATTATTGCCTGTCTAGTATATAATCTCGCCAAAATGCTGAGTTTGTTTTGCTTTATCTCAGCATCTGGGCGGTCGCTTTGGAGGAGGTGGTACAGATTTAGGTGTACAACGTGGCTTAATAGCCCAGCATTATGAGTGCGGCTCGACGTAAGGGAAATGAAAGAACTTCCGGCAGGCGAGTTAGCACGCTTCACAAATCTAGGAAGTGGTAGGAGGTTGGATAGTTGAAAAAGTTAATTTTGCTTTGCGCAGTTATGGTAATCACGATGACTGCAATCAGCGCCCCGGTAAATGCTGTCGCGGCGTGGGCGCGCAGATATGGAGTTGATTGCTCCATGTGTCACTGGCGGTTGAACCGCCTTAATCAGACGGGAAGAATGTTCCTGCTCCGGGGACATAGAATGCCGGGAGACAAGGGATGGTCTGAGGATAAGAAAGATCTGGGCGATTATGTCACCCTTACATCCAAGATACGTTACATAGTGGATCGGGATAGGAGCGCCACCGAGAATATCGCTACGGAATTCGATATTGAGGCCTTCTCCCTATATACAGGTGGGCCGATAGAGAAAAACTGGTCTTACTTTGTTGAACAGTATTTTAGCGAGAGGTCTGGGACTACGACACGCTCGAAGCTCGCAGACGCTTATGCTTTTTACAATTCAGACCCTGACGACGACACGTGGTTTTATGCCAGAGCAGGACAAATATATCCCTATCAGATTTATTATTACGGCTCAGGAGGTCGTCTTTCCATAGGCCGCCCATCGGTTATCAATGATGTTGCCGGACTGGGAAACAACTACACGCCTAGAGACAGAGCTTACGGCGTCTCGGTCGGCCGCGTCACGCAGTCCGGGTTCCTTGGTGAACTTGGTATCATCAATGGCGCCGGCGGAAACAAGACTCCCAATATTCGCGAGAACAACAACCATAAGGACGCCTACCTGACACTCGAGAAGGTTCTCGACAGCAATGGCAGCAGCCTGGGAGCCTACGCGTATAAAGGCGAGTTCAAAGTGTCGGATACTTTTACCGACAAGTTCGACCGGTTCGGGCTTGTAGGGAACTATACAAATGCCACAACTTCGATCATGGGCGGGGCTCTCTGGGGTTCACACGATCTCGTTGCCGGTGGCGAGCGCGACGCGTTCGGTTACTACCTTGAGGTTGGAAAAGCGTTTGATCCGAACTGGGTTGGTTTCGTTCGTTACGATTATTACGATAGAGATAAGGATGACGCAAGCCTGAAGATTCGAGGCCCTGTGATTGGCGCGTCTTATAGATTGGGTAAAGTTGGCCGCATCACCACAGAATATAAGGGTTACAAGAGTGGAAGCGCCAAAGACCGAACTCTGATGACGGAGTTCCAGTGGATGTACTAGCCCGGTTCTCACACCACGAGGACTGAAGAATAGCTGGGCGAGCATCCAGCTCGCCCAGCTTGGGTCACTATCCGGCGGCCCTCCTTTTGCATTACGAGGGATTTGCGATAGACAACAATCCGGGAATATTTGGGCTATATATAGTATCGTTATCGGTCTATTCATACTACATATAGTATGCCTTTTGTGAATTCAGCTTCTATCGCAACTCCCTCATTACTACCTCACCTTTACCTAGCATCGCACAACCAGGTAAGATGAATCAGAGGTTCTGTACATCACAGAACATTTTCTGCACAGCATATGGCACACCCAAATACCACAACCACTTTAATCTCTGTGACATGGAAAGAAAGCTGAAATTCAACATGGGAGACGAGCTGAGCGGGCGCCGCGAACAAGAGAAACCGCCTCTAACCGATGGCTTCGGCAGAAGGATCTCTTACTTGAGGGTATCGGTGACTGACCGGTGCAATCTTCGATGCTGGTACTGTATGCCCGGCCAGGCAAGTTGGATGCCCAAGAACGACGTTTTGAGCTACGAGGAGCTTCAGCGCGTAATCTCCGCCGCCGCCGGGATCGGAATCTCGAAGATACGACTGACTGGGGGAGAACCTTTGCTTCGCAGCGGCTTGTGTTCCTTCGTTCGCAGGGTCGTGGAAACGCCCGGTGTGCGCGAGGTTACGCTTACCACCAATGGGGTGTTGCTGCCGCGTTACGCCACAGAGCTTAAAGCAAGCGGCTTGGAACGCGTGAACATAAGCATTGACACTATGGACGCGCGGCAGTACGAAATAATCACGCGGGGCGGATGTCTTGGCGACGTTATCGCGGGAATCGACGCCGCTATCGCGGCCGGGTTTCAACGCGTCAAGCTGAACGCGGTATTGCGACGCGATGCGGATATGGATGATATTCGCTCGCTTGTAGAGTTCTCGAAGTCCAAAGGCGCGGTGATGCGATTCATAGAACTGATGCCGCTGCTGCGTTCGGAGTCTCGGATAACCGAATGCTGGGACAGCAACTTTGTATCCGCGCAAGAGATGAAGGCTCGTCTCACCGGTATAAACCTGGACCACGTGGAGTTCATATCGCCGGTTTCAGAGCCTTTCTGTGACACATGCAATCGCCTGCGACTCACGCCGGACGGCATGCTGCTTGCCTGCCTGTGCCGTGGGGGGCATGTCAACGCCAGGGAAATACTGCGAAGCGGAGGCGGCGATGAGGAACTGGCGCAAGCTCTGGAAAGGTGCGCTTCATTGAAGCCCGAGCCTTGGCGCGCGTGGGGAGAAACAACTCGCCTGGAGCGAATATCGGCGATTGGCGGATAACTTTTTGAAATTTCACTGGCGCAAGCCATAGGGAATGCTGATTAAGGAGACTGTATAACAATGGAAGGGTTACCTATCTGGGCGCCACTTCTGATATTTGTTGTAGCCGCGCTTTACTCGTCGGTCGGGCACGGTGGAGCGTCGGGGTACCTTGCGGTACTCTCTCTGCTTGCGATACAGCGCAGCGAAATGGCTACTACAGCCCTTGTTTTGAATATATTGGTAGCCGGTATCGCATGTATCAACTTCTCCCGCTCAAAACACTTGCGTTTTGCTCTTACATGGCCATTCATTCTACTGTCAATACCAGGGGCGCTCATTGGCGGCGCAATCACTGTGCCGGAGCGTATTTATTCATTGCTTCTTGCAGTTGCATTACTTGCGGCGGCGGTACGCTTGACCGGATTAATAAATCCTTTGTCATGCGAGGAAAAGTCGCGGCCACTTCGACTATCAGTAGCCGCGCCACTCGGCGGCGCCATAGGGATTCTCTCCGGAATTGTAGGCATTGGGGGCGGAGTCTTCTTGAGCCCTGTAGTGTTACTTGCCAGGTGGGCAAATGCGAAGCAAGTTGCCGCCACATCCGCGTGTTTCATCGTGGTGAACTCTATTGCGGGCTTGAGCAGCCGGATGATCAGCCATAACGCGGACTTTGGCATCATTCCAATTTTGCCATTGGCGGCATTTGCGGGAGGACTGATCGGGTCCAGTCTTGGAGCTAGAGCATTTTCGAGTTTGGCGCTGCAACGGGTACTCGCCGCGGTTCTGGTGACCGCCGCGGTCAAACTGCTGTGACCCAAGTTTATTGATGAGTATTAGTGAAGCGAACCGTATGCGTCGAGGTGTGCGCATAACTGAATGTCACCGTATTACAAATCGAGGAGGTGGTGTATATGCGCTTGTTCCTGCCGAAGGTGGTGCGGTATTCAAACCGATAGTCGGCAGGGAGTGGCGAGGGGCGGAGGTTAAGACTCTCCGTCCAACCCTGTAGTATAAGATTTTCGAGGAAGGGAGGTGAGAACAATTAAACACGTACATTTAACATGCTTGCCTGTCATACTGGCAATAATGGTCTTGCTGTTCAGCCATATGGTAAACGCTACTCCGAGTGGGCTGAACAACATTCCGACCGCGGACGTGGCTCCTACGGGTGTCCTGGTGATGCAGCAGTTCAGCAACTTCGGTTCGGACCAGCAGAGCCTGTATCATCTTGGCTTCAAGTACGGCCTGGCCGAAAACTGGGAGGTTGGACTTGACAAACGTATCCACGAGTCGGGCAGCGGATCTGGGGTATCCGGCGCAGGCGGTATGCCCGCAGGCCCCTGGGTGTTTCAGGCGAAGTACCGTTACGATCTGCCGGGCGGAAATTCCAGCCTTGGGCTGGGTTTGGCGAACGTTGGAGAAGACTCCGACAAAGCGGGGGATTCGTACCCGTACGCCGTCCTGAGCCACAACCTCAGGTCGTTCAGGGGTCACTTAGGCTATGGCGGAAAGGATGCGGCCCGGGGAATCTTCCTCGGCGTCGACAAGACCCTGCGCGGAGGCGCGGTTCTCCGAGCCGATTGGTTGCAGACGAACGACAGAGACGAGTCGCTCGCCAGTATCGGTTTCCTCAAGCCCCTCAGTGGGCCCTGGGTGATAGAAGGTTGGGTGTCGTTCCCGACTGCCGCAGGCGTTGAGGATACGTTTACCTTGAAGTTCGATTATGTGTTCGACTTCAAACGCTGACCGTCGCCGCCAGGCATTGGCGGCTGGATCATAATAACGAGCGCCGACGGAGGACACTCTGCCGGCGGCTGTCAAGTAATGTCAAATTCTAATCTACGGAGGCAACAGAGGTGTTTAGGAAGACTTTAATCGGGATTTGCTGCCTTGCTCTCATGGTTGGGTTAATGCCCGCTGTGGCGCTGGCCGATTCCGATACCACTGTACTACAGAAACAGATTGATGACCTGCGCGTAAAGCTGGAGGAACTTCAAAAGCAACTCGAAGAATCACGGAAGTCCCAGGAAGCGGCGGCTCCCGCCGTGACTCCAGCCATCAAAGGCTCGAAGATCAAGATTGATGGACGGATATTTGCCGGCCTTTTCGAATCCGGAGATGAGGGTTCGTATTCCAACTGGGGCACGGACATCAGCGACGCGAAGATCAGGTTCACTTTCAACCCGGCGAAGAACATCACGGTCGTGAACAGGTTCAGCACGACCGGCGCGAAGACGGACGGTTTCGACTATTTTTACGCCGACTTCGCAGGCGTGTTAAGCCCAACCAATACGATTCGCTTGGGCCAGCGCAAGATAGACGTTGGTCAGGAAACCTGGGTGGATAATCCCATCGAAAATATGTTGATAACCAACTCCGTTAGCCACGTGTCGGGGTACGGTACCGGGGTCGCCCTCTTAGGTAAGTTTGAAGATACGAAGACATCGCCCCTTTACGAAATCGGTTTCGTTAATGGTCCGAAGGGAGTTATGGTGAGACCCACCAACGCTCTGCCTGTGAACATCAAGCTGGGAGCGCCGCTGCCGAGCAATCTCTTCGCGTCGGCCAGCTATTTCAGATCAGGCGGCATCGGAGGAAGTGACAAATCGGGCATCAGCGTTGGGGAGGTTTCAGACTATCCTTCCGCAACAGAGTGGAACAGATCGCTCTGGGAAGTGGACCTCCGTTACAACTACGGCGCCTCCGGCATCCGTTCCCTTGTTCCGACCGGGGACTTGCCACCGGTAATGCTCGGGGCCACATACGGCGCCTTCAATGACGACGCAGTTGGGGCGGCGGATAGGGATGGCCAGTTCTGGTTTGTTGAGGGTCTCTTCAGACTCAACAAGAGAGCTTACGCCGCCGCTCGATACAGCATGGTTGATCTTGACGGCGGCGTCCTGGCGAAGCTGGGGAAAAGTCCGGTGTCTGTGAATTCGTACAAGCGAACATCCATAGGTTTTGGCTACGCGCTGACCGA
>JAUSEB010000111.1 GCA_030650495.1 Armatimonadota bacterium
CCCAGCCGCTACACCTACATTTCCGGCTGGGTTTCTTTCGATGGTCGCAGCAGCTTGTAAAACAGCGCCATGTTCAGGATGGTCGGAGCCCACAAGCCGACGAAAATCCCGGTTTCCCGCTTCTTGAACAAGTAGAGCAACAACGATGCAAGTATAGAGCCGCCCGTAGCGTACATATATACGGAGGTCGGTAATCCCTCCTGCACCTGGGCGGCGGCCATGCCCGGCTCACCGGCTTTCAACTGCTCAACGCCCTTCTTGGCTTCTTCCACGGTCTTCCGGGCCGCTTTCTGTTCCTGTGTCATAACCTCAGCCATTATGAATCCCTCCAGCGTTTGCTTCTCGTTATGAGACGTGAAAATATCGCTCCGTTGGAGCGCGCATTAAACGATTACCCCTGGGCGCAAACCGCGAAACGGAGGGTGGCAGGACATAGCGGCTATTTCGGCGAAGATACAAGAGTCGGTTGTTCCGTAATATCAATTGGAGAACAATATGCGAGCGCTCATATTCATAATCATAGCATCGGTATTACTAAGCGGTTCGGTAATGGGGCAGACCACTAAAACCGCGCCATCCCCCGGATCGTTCAAAGCAAGCGGTTACACTAGAATAGAGATAGCCGAAGACCGCACGATAATCAGCGGCGGCTCTCCCGAAGTCAAATGGACCAAGGACAACGCGACAACCACTCTCAAAGCGGCGGAGATTGTCATCCACGCGGCCAAGCCGCAAGCCGGGAAGAAGACAGCCGGGTCGTTTGACGTGGAGAAGATCGTCCTGACCGGCGGAAATCCCCAGGTCATGTCCGAGCAGGATGGCTTTCTTCTCGAAGCGGAAAAGAGCATAACAATCAACATTGAGAAAGGCGCGGCGGGCGGATTCCTGCAATCGGCGACAACCGTAGGCAGGGCGCATATACGCCAGGTTCAAATAGAAGACAACAGCATTGTTGACGCGATGGGTGACAATCTGGAGATTACCGAAGGCGGTGACAAAGCCGTTCTGACCGGAAACGCCGTAATTAACTCCGAAAGCGCCGCCTATGGCGGAACCATCAGCGGCGAAATCGCGACTATAACCGGATTGCGGAAAAAAGACGCCCTGCCTGCCAAACCGCGCATTGTAATGGAAAGCCCGAATCAGCAGAGCACGCTGACAGTCAACGAGAAGCCGCAATCCGAACAGCCCGGGTCTGGTTCAGGAAAGAACGCGGATAAACACTGATACAGGTTGGCGGTTGGCGGTTGTCAGTTGTCGGTTTCAGATGCTTCGGATTGTAGTTCAAAGCCGAAGCCGATAGTAGTAACGTTGTCTTCGGCTTCAAAGAACAAGCCGAAGGATAGCAGCCGATAGTAGTAACGTTGTCTTCGGCTTCAAAGAACAAGCCGAAGGATAGAACATAGTATCTCATCGCTCGTTACTCATCGCTCATCGCTGGCTTCACGGCTCATACGGCTTCAGTCGCGGAATCAGCGCGGGGACGTTTTCGCGGTAACGCTTATATTCGGCGCCAAATCGCCTTTCCAGCCCCTTCTCTTCCCAAATCACTATATGCGCCCAGGCAGCCAGCGCAAGAATAGGTATTAGTATAAGGCCGGATATCGAGCGTATATAAAACGCCGTCCCTACAAGAACCCACAGGATTCCGAAGGTCATTGGGTGTCGCAAGTACGCATAGGGTCCGAAAGTAACAAGCGCCTGAGTGGGTTCAAGTGCCATTCCGAACGCTTCCACCGGCGAGCCTTTGCCAATAAAGACCAGGTATGAATAAGCCCATGTTATCCACAGAATGCCGACGAATATACAGAAAGCCGCCACTATTGTCGCTATGTCCTCGCTGGTTAGGGGAGGGAACCCAAGTGTCATATCCAGCCATTTGCTCAGGAGAACAAACGTTATCGGCAGCAAAACGCCAAAGGTGACGACAGATAGAAGCACACCAACAATAATTCGATGTCTCCGCACAGCGCGACTGCCTTGCCTGGTCATCTTATCTTCCTCCTTGGTCATGCTCTTCCATTTAGGTTCATACCCTGCGCCAGAGCCTTTGTAACAAGCAATCGGAATGACGGGTTCGAGACGTACGCTAAGTAAGCTAGACAATTCGAGTTTCACATACCATGCCGTATGTCATAAAGGAACCCACCGTTCACAATTGGTATTAGGTATTGTATCTTAATCGCGGACGCGGATATACACAGATAGTTGAATGGCCGGGTGATTTATACCCGGCCATTTCTTTTATACAGTCTTGGTGGCTTTAGCGCGCCGTCTATCCACTGCGCGACCAAGATAGAAACCGCCCAACGATAACACTAGCATCGCCGAAGAGATAACTAACGCTGAGATCAGTCTTTGTAATTGGTGTTGTTTTATCGCTTCCCCTATTCCTGCAATAATTGGCATCATAAAGAATATAAGAAATATGAGGTGTTGCGTTTGTCCCCGCGTATCCTTCGTCCAAGCCGGATCGCTCCACCAAATACCCATAATGAAGCCAGATACCAAAAATAGGAGCACCCCAGCCGTCAACACTATATGTGGAAAGTAATTTGGAAATAGCAGTGATAAGCCTACTGCCGGTAAAATGAAACACAGGATATAACCTATGAATTTCGGAATAAAGAGAAACGGGGAGCGCGAAACAGCGGCTGCAACCACACGCTGGTCGCCCATTTGGCTAACCGCCAAATTCACGGCAACCTCATGAGAAAATCCTTCTTTTTCCAAACGGGCCGTAATCTCCATGACATGGTCTTTTATCTCCGCGATGATCGCGTCACGTTCGGCGTCCGTCCGCACGTCGAGGCTTTTTCTCACCGAATCAAGGTAGTTTTCAATCTTGTCCATCGCCTAAGCCTCCCCTGTTATTGGAGATAGGTTGTTCAGAGCCTTGTTCATGCCTGCCGAGAACGCATTCCATTCTTGGCGATGCGCCGCTAGTTTCTTCAGACCCTTTTCCGTTATCTTATAGTAACGCCTCGGCCTGCCCGCGGCGGTGTCCCAGGAGCTTTCCAGTAAGCCGTCTCGCTCAAGCTCGTGCAGATGGGCGTAAAGCGTGCCCTCTTTCATCTCAAAATAACCTTCGCTGCTGGCCGCTATCGCCTGGGCAATCGCATAGCCATGCGCTGGCTCTCGTGACACGGCGGCCAGAATCAACAGAGCTACATTGCCTTTCAGCATTTGGGTCTTAGACATAATAACCCTCCTTGTAACAGTTAGAGTAGGTAGACCGTCATTCCGACCGAAGTGGAGGAATCTGCTTTTTTTATAAGCTATCAGTGGTCAGCTATCAGCTTTCAGCTGAAAGCTGACGGCTGATAGCTGAAAACTATTCCAAAAGCAGATTTCTCGACTCCGCTGCGCTCCGCTCGAAATGACGTTAGACGGAAGATTCTCCTTGTTCTTGGACTGTTACCCCTACTATGAATACATCGCTATACTATATACCACGTATTCCGATGTATGTCAACATATAAGTTAAAAACTTTTTCGGAGGACTCATTGTTACCGACCGAGAAGTCAACCTTTGGCGCAAATCAGCAAGCGGACGCGCATAAAGGGGTATATGTCATTTCTGGGGAACATTTGTAGGGGCGAAGCATCTGCATTTGTTTTAATATAGTCCGCGGAGTCGTGGGGCAGATGCTTCGCCCCTACGGTTTCATGGCGATTTTCCCACATTTTACACCCCCCCATAAAGTATTTAATGGAGAGAGAGCCAGCTATGAGTAAAATTATCAGAGTAACCGTTTGGAATGAGAACCGGCATGAGCAGAAGCCCGATCATAAGGCGAGCCAGGTTTATCCCGAAGGTATGCACGGCGCAATCGCCAACTACCTGAAGACAGTCCCCGGGCTGGAAGTAAGGACCGCCACATTGGACGAGCCTGAGCACGGGCTGACTGACGAGGCGCTTGCCAACACGGACGTTCTTACATGGTGGGGCCACACCGCTCACGGGGATGTGCAAGATGACATAGTGACGAAGGTCTGGAAGCGCGTGGTCTTCGATGGCATGGGTCTGATAGTCCTCCACTCCGGCCATTTTTCTAAGATATTTAAGAAGCTGATGGGCACGGGCTGCGACCTAAAATGGCGCGAGGCAAATGAAAAAGAGCGCATCTGGATCATCGAACCCGGTCATCCAATTGCTGACGGCCTCCCCGAGCAGTTCGAGCTTGAGCAAGAAGAAATGTACGGCGAGCGTTTCGACATCCCCGCGCCGGACGAGCTGGTTATGGTCAGTTGGTTCAAGGGCGGCGAAGTCTTCCGTACGGGCTGCTGCTACAATCGCGGCAAAGGCAAGATATTCTACTTCCGCCCTGGCCACGAGACACACCCGACATACTATAATGAAAACGTGCTGAAAGTCATCGCCAACGCGGCAAATTGGGCGAAACCAAGCGAAGGCTACGCGGTCGGTTACGGCAATAGAAAGCCGTTGGAAGAACTGTAGTTAGGAGTTAGAAGTTAGGAGTTAGAAGTTAGAATCAGATGGCCCTGGACATCCATGTCCAGGGCCTATTACATCGGACATCTTGTCCGATACCTTATAGTGATCGGTCAACCCCGGAAGGATACCGGAGTGAACAAGTTGAAGAATAACTATGTTATGGAATTTGCGATAATCTTAGCCATATCACTGGCGGTTGCGGTTCCTGTCGGGGCGCAGAGCAAATGGCCCGAAAGCTGGCAACAGGATGTTGTGAAACATCTGGACAAAGTAGTGGCGCCGTCTAAAAGCTGCCCCGAGCTTTCAATGCTGTTCGCGTCTCCTTATGACCGCCCCCTCCACCGTTCACAGGTCATAAAATTCCTCCGGTCAAAAGCTTTGGACGGCGGCGGCTATATAGTAATTGATGAGATCACACGGCGTGAAGCGGCGTTGGACAAGGCGCGCGCAAGCGCGTCAAGCTCCAAAATGGAGACGGTTTATCATTCTCTGAGGCTGAGAACCAGGCTTGCGCTGTCATTTGGCAGGACCGCCGTCGCAAAGCAA
>JAUSEB010000124.1 GCA_030650495.1 Armatimonadota bacterium
TTACCTTGCGTATAGCAACCTTGCAATTCCGGGCAAAATGCAAAAAAACCATCTTTATCTTCCTCAATTATCACTGAAAAGTTTAGATATTTCATAGACATAATGTAGCATATCCAATAAAATTTACAAAATCACCTCCCAAGATTGTAAAGCCGTTTGATTTCATCCCCAGTCAGCACGCGGTTGTAAACGCGAACATCGTCTATTTGGCCGTCAAAATAAGCATCGTCCAACATATTTGAAGTCGGCTGGGCTAGTGTCAAGTTCGCGGCGGAGGCAGTCATAATCGGAGGTATCGTGCCTGAAAAATTCAGCGCGGCGGGTACGCCGTTTACGTAGATTTTCAATCGGTCGGCATTGGTCGCTCCGGCGCCGTCGTAAACAAAACAAAGAGTGACCCACACGTTGGCGATCAGGACACTGCTGTTGATGTAGCCAAGTGGGAAGCCGATGCCTGCGCCGATAATTACTAACGGCCCGCCGGCTGAACCAATGTCGATGCCGCCGGTCTGAAACGTCCAGCCATTGGAGCTGTTGCTCTTGTCTAGGTAGTGAACATAATTAGTGCTGACGTTATTGAACCGAAACCGTCCCGACACGCTGAGGGCTGCCAGGCCGTCGAGCGCGTTTATGTCTCCCACATTCACATAATCATCCCCCCCGTCAAAATTGAGCGCTGGACCGAATTGACCTTGCGTCCACGTCGGCCCACTCGTCAGCGTGCCGTTGTTGCCGTTCCCGCTGATATCGTAAAGAATACCCGATCCATTCTCATTCATGATCCAGTGGCCGACGAGGCCGCGTGAAAGATTGTGAACCGGATTATGCCGAACGCCGACTGGCGGTTTTATTTTCCCCCAATGAGTTTCTAGGAACATATTACGACCAGGTATAAGTTATCGGCCTATAAGCTACTACGCAGCCGGTCCCGAAATGGGCACCACTCATATTTCTGACAGCCAGACTGAACCCGTCCGGCATCATGCCGCCCCCCAGAGTGGTAAGAAGAAACGCCTTATTTAGCCGCTGCTGCGCCACTTTGTACGGTAGAGCAACGGGGCCGAACATGCCATTCGGGTCTGAAATAGAAGCCGCGCCTTCCGATCCCGTGGGAAGCGTGGTCGTCCCGAAATTCGCTCCCTGTACCCACGCGGAACTGTTGTAGGTCCACGGGACAACGTAGCAGTACGCCGCCTTGTCACTTCCCGGAGCGGTATTCTGCGTCGAGAAATCTAGGAAAATCTCATAGTCGTCGGCTTTTACGGAAGTCTGATTATCAACAAGATTCGATTGCCACGCAGTAAACGGATCGGTGGCGTCGAACGCGAGGGACTGCACATTCGTCACCGTCATAGGGGTATAGGTGCCGTAATTTATATTAGCAGTTGTCATCAGACGCCTCGCATCGTGTCGCTTATTTCCTGTTCTCCAATCTGCCCCTGGACAACTAATGTCGCCGGCGCAGCGGTGGACCCCGTGCCCGTGGTGAATATCCTTTCAAGGACAGACGCCTTGCGACGCGCCACAGCCAACAGATGGGCGCGATTGGCCGGAGCCGGCGGTGTCCCCCCGCTGAAAATATCGTTAAACGCCTGGCGCACATTGACGAGCGACGGGTTGACTATGCCATCTACGAATAATTCCGACCACGCGTCACGCTCGCCTTGGGACCGGGTGATGAAGCCGGTCCCGGTCCAGTTGAACACGGTCCCGTCTTGGCTGGTCTCCTGCGTGATCTCGTTCTTGCTCACACTCGTCCGCCACACCCAAAAGTCGGGAGAGGCATTGGCGTTCAGGGCTGTCATGACGAGATCGAATTGCTCCGCTGCCGCCTGAGCCGCCAAAGTCGGATCGTTCAATATGAATGTTTTGAGTGTTGCTCTCTGGGATAAAGAAAGCATGGAATTTTTTTCCTAAGCTGCCAAATATTCCTTCGGCAAGTCGTCGCGCCCATTCGTGTATTGCAGCCACCAATGAAGATCTATAATAAATAACTATCTCCCGGTTGCGCGAAATGCAGCGATTTGTTGCTTAGCTCGTTCCGT
>JAUSEB010000125.1 GCA_030650495.1 Armatimonadota bacterium
TCGGGGCTTCGCTGGAATCCATCTGGGTCTTTCCCGGAAACAGCAGCTTGGGATACAGGCGTTTGAATGAAACCAACTTGACTTCGTGGCTCTCCCGCAGCGCGTTGCACAAAAGCGATGTGTAGTGCGCTATCCCGCCCCGAAAGGGATACGACGGCCCGACAACACAGATTCTCACTGTTCACTCCATTTGGCCGTTGCGTTCCGTATTGCTCGCAACACAGGTATCGTCTTTGCGCTGCACGTGGACGATCATCTCTCCGAGCAGGCCGGTCGAGATGGACTGTATCCCCAGGATCATAAGAAGAACGCCAAGGATCAGCAGCGGCCTTCTGCCGATGGACTCGCCCATGAGCCAAATGACCGCCAGATACGCGTTAATCAGAAAGCCCGCGGAAAGCAGCATCAGCCCCAACGATCCGAACAAATGCAGCGGTTTCTTCGTGTATCGGGTGATAAAGAGGACGGTAAGAAGGTCGAGAAAACCTCGCGTGAACCGGGCGATGCCGTATTTGGATTTGCCGAATTTTCTTGGCCGGTGGTTTACTTTTATCTCTCCGACCATAAAGCCGTTCCCGAACGCAAGGGCCGGTATGTAGCGATGAAGCTCGCCGTAAACACTGACATGCTCCAACACTTCCCTGCGGTATACCTTAAAACCGCAGTTGAAGTCGTGCAGGCGCACGCCGGTAGTCATTGCGGCTACTTTGTTGAACAGCTTGGAAGGCAGGGTCTTGCCGATTGGGTCCAATCTATGGAATTTCCAGCCGGAGACGAGATCGTAACCCTCGTTCAATTTCGCGAGAAAGTTGGGGATCTCGCTGGGGTCGTCCTGAAGATCGGCGTCCATGGTGAAAATGACCGATCCTTTGGCCTCTTTGAAACCTTCCGACAGCGCCGCGGCCTTGCCGAAATTCCGGCGCATTCGAAGCTCCTTTACACGCGAATCACGTTCACGGATTTGCTTTAGTACGAGATGCGTGTCGTCGTAGCTTCCGTCATCGACGAATATGATATCGAACGGCAGTCCGGTCTCAGTCAGAACCCTGATAAGCTCATCATATAACGGCTCCAGGCTGTCCGCTTCGTTATACGCCGGGATTACCACCGAAATAGAGTCTTGCGGCTGCAGTTCAGGACGGTCGAATTTGAGGGCCGCGCTTGTTCCCGAGGCCATGGGCCGCCACCTTCCTTCCTCTTTCCAGCGAAATCGCTGTTGAAAGGTGATTACCCAGCGGTTAGGCGTGGTGAAACATCGGAGATCAGGGGAGTGGTTAGTGGCTAGTAAACACCAGCCACTAGCCCGTATTATTCATGAATGATGAACTGGTCCTGCTTGAAACGGCATACAACGTCTTTGCTATCCACCAGAAGGAAATACCAGTTCCAAGCAAGAATCAGCCATTAGGAGCAACCTCTGTTTCTATGGTTTTTTTGCTAAACACCACTTCGACAGAGTGTGCTCCTTTTACTCGTATTACGAATAATCCGGGCTAGACACTAGCTACTCTATTTGAACATCAACTTGCGATATAGATATTAGCGTAGGGTCTTGCTTCAGGAAGCGCGCGCCGGGCGTTTCGCAGCCAAGTATGGGCTAAACCTTCCACGGTTGTTCCATTAGCTATAGCATCAGCTTTTGTAACAGTCGTGAGAAGCTTGTCTCCCACGTATATCCCCAACTCACCGCCTTTTCTGGCAAGGCGTATGTTGTCCGGGGTCAAGACTTCATAACCCAAAATGGGAGCCAACCTATAATTCACTTGAGCTATCCGCTCCTCGGCGCTGAACCCACCGGCGGGCGCGCGAGCTATAAGCACAAGTTTGTTCGAAACTACTACCTTTTCGGCCATGGTAAACGCGTTGGCCGCGATAGTCGCGCCTATCAACAGTACTGCTAACATCGCGATTACGGTAACGACTTTCTTCACCGCAATTCACCTCCTGTCAACGGTTGCGAGCTGTCTGCTATCTCACGGTTCTTATACCCCCGGTCTACTGCCGGGAAACACAATAGCGGTTTTCACATGTCCAATGCACGAGCATTTCATGCAAATGGCATGAGGCAACGAGGCAACGCGTGGCATTGACTCAAGCATATATTGGCGCTACCATACGTAATACATCAGTATACACTCGGTATATATCTAAGACCATCTGTAGCATATACAGAAAGTGGCTAGTGGTTAGTGACTGGTGGCTAGAATTAACTAGCCACTAACCACTAAACACTAACCACTCTTTGGGAACTTCCCATATATTGGATTTAACGGAGAAAAAACAATGCCCACTAACGTGAAAGGCCGCCGGCCTCTATATTTAGACGTTGCGGATGCTTTGAAAACACAGATAGAGGAAGGCCGGTATAGGGTGGGTGACTACATGCCCCCGGAGCGGGAACTGGTTACGGAGTTCGCTTGCAGCCGAGCGACGATCAGACTTGCCATCGATATGCTGATAAGCCAGGAGATTGCAGAGAGAAGACCCAAGCGAGGGGTGGTCATCCACGGCGTTCCATCCACAGGCAGGGGCGAAATTGCCCAGCTATCCGGTACGGTCAGCATTATTTTCCCTTCCGCCAATTGGCACATAAACTCTATGCGCGTTTTGAACGGCTGTCAGTCATCTCTCTACCAGAACTCAACCTACGCCATCGTATGTGACAGTGGATATCTAAACCTTCCAGAAGGGATGCATAAAGAGGTGGAGCATCTGGAATCGATGATGGCAAAGGGAGTCAAAGGAATAATCTTTTGGCCCGCGTATCAGCAGTCCGGCTTGGACGTGTTTTTACGGGCTCAGGCCGCCGGGGTATCGATAGTTTTGGTTGACCGCCAAATACCGGGGTTCGACTGCGATTTCGTTGGAGTTGACAATGTGGACGGGGCATACCAGGCTACGATGCATTTGATATCGCACGGGCACAAGAGGATTGCGCACGTGACTCATCCAGCCTTGCCGACTTCACTGACCCAGCGGATCGAGGGATACAGGAAGGCTCTTGAGGAGGCTGGGATCGAGTATGACGAGCGAATGGTTGTTGGAGCATGGGCGCATTCGGATATGGAACAGATTGGAGCCGCGCTGAAACAATTGCTGTCACTTGATAATCCGCCAACAGCCATCTTTTGCGCCACCGACCAAATTGCCTCCGCGGTTATCGGCAGGCTTCACAATATAGGTATTGCGGTCCCCGGCGATATGGCAATAGTCGGCTTCGATGATGACTTCTACGCAAAGTTAAGCCCGATTCCAATAACGACTGTCGAGCAGCCGTTTGAAACAATAGGCCAGGAGGCGGTCAGGCTGCTGATGTCACGTCTGCGCGACAAGACCCTCGGTCCTCCCAAAAAGGTTATACTCCCGGTCAAGATCATACTGCGCCAGTCCTGCGGTTCCCCGGACGCGCATCTGAAGTTAGAAGTTAGGAGTTAGAAGTTAGAAGTTAGAATTCTATGCTTAGGCTTGTTCTTTGAAGCCGAAGCCGACACCATAGCTACTCATCCACTCTCGATTCTCCCAATTTCCTTTCCAATCTGTGTTTATCTGTGTCCATCCGTGGTTAAATCTTCCTCCTCTCATTCCGCACGGAAGGAACTCAACGCGCCGCTGATGAAGTGGTGTAATCGGGGACGCCCCAATATGCACGGGAGGAATATCTTCAAAATGACGGATAGCGCGGTACGTATCGGATTAGTCGGTTATGGGGTCATCGGTAAATTCCATTTGGACCTCTGGGCTAAGACTGAAGGTGTAAAGGTCGTCGCGGTTTGCGACGTTATTCCGGAACGAGCGCGGGAAGCCGCGGAGTTGGCCGGCGCAAAGGCATACATAGACTACACTGAAATGCTGAACCATGACGGTTTAGACGCAGTGGATATATGCACTCCATCGGGCCTGCACGCCCAGCAGGGCATCCAGGCGGCTGAGCTTAAACTGCACGTGAT
>JAUSEB010000130.1 GCA_030650495.1 Armatimonadota bacterium
AGATGGTAAACGGTTATACCAGCGAATTATGGGCAGCATACTTACCAACATCATGACAAAAAAATATACCGACGTCATAGCTAACCCACCTTCATCTCCTCTGGAGGCCCCACACAAATCTTGGCAATGTTGAATCAAAAAAACAGATATTGGCGCTACTGTGAGCGCCCCAAAAAACATTAGAATCATAAACACAATAGGTAGGAGCCAACCCAATAGTGTCGATCCTCGCCATATAAATATGAGCCATAGGAGTCGTCTGTTAGTTTGACAACGTCTCGACAATTCAACAACATAAGCAAGGTGAACCACGGAATATAATAGCCCTGCCGGAATACCAAGTCCAACACCCACTAAAAATTCAATCACGTTTGGGCGGACCTGCGGATTTCCCAACGTCCCAATCACCCAACCACCTAATATCATTGCTACCCCAAAGTATAAAACGCGTCCTCTGTACAAATAGGGAACGTCTGACTTGGTAATCCTAACATCATTCATTATCCAAATACCTCATATCTTGTTTCCAATTCCCATTATCCGCGGTTAAATAAAAACGAACTAAGGCCGGGTTGCGAGGATGAAGAACAGAAACAGGCCGCCGTTGTTGATGGCGTGGGCGATCATTGCGGGGAGGAGGGAGTTGCGGGTTTGCGCCAGGATTGCGAAGGTCATGCCCAACACGAACAGCGGCGGGAATCCGGCGGGGAGCTGCGGGTGGACTATCGCAAACGCGGCGGCTGAGGTCAGTATGGCAGCCCATACGCCGAATCTTGCGCGCAGGGCGCGGAAAAGAACTCCACGGAAAAAGACCTCTTCGATAAACGGCGCGACGACCGCCGCAAGCAGGAATATGGCTATCAAAGCCGGGACGCCCGCCGCCGACATCAGCATGGGAACAACGGGATTGCTGGGGGTCGGCGCGTTGGGAAGCAAAAGTCGAAGGAGATTGGAGATCATCAATGATACTCCCAGCAGCGGTAAGGCCATGGCGTATCCCGCCGCGCCCCAGGCGATGTCTTTGCCCGGACCGAACGACCTCAGACCTATCGCCCGCAGTCCGGCTCCTTCCCGCCTAAGGAGAATTTGCGTGAGAAGAATAGATAGTAAGCCGATTGTGACATAGGTGAGCGCTTGCGCGACGATCCCATAGCTGATCTGCTGCTTTATCGGCAAACCACTTGTTATTCTTTGCAGCACATACGCTCCAAGGAACGAGCCTGCCAGAAAGATGATTATATACGCGAAAAATGACCGCCATAAGGCTAACGCTAATGGCGCATCTTCCTCGTAGCTTTCCGAGAAACCGAACCTGGTTACAACCGCATTTCGGGTGACAAACAGGGCTATTCCTCCCGCGATGAGCCCCGCCGCGCCTCCAATTCCCGCCAATATAAACAGCAAGCCCAAGACCGAGATGATCGCAATATGCGCGAAGTACCTGCTCTGCGCGGATTTTAGCGCCGCGTCGGCTTCTTTCACCATACCGGCGGAACGATAGATGGCGGACAGCGCAATATATCGCGCAGGACCGGCGTTGAGAGTTTCGACAAATTCGGCGTATTCTTTAGCCTCTGCCTCCGTCAGCGGAGCTCCCGCGTAGACGCGCTTCCACATATTCGCTTCTCGGATATACGTCGGGCGGTCTACCTTAGGAAGGTCTTTCAACACTTTAGGGGATGAGATTCCGCTGAGGGTTTTGGCCGCCAGGGCAGGCTGGTTCATGCCCTGCAACAAACCGAGCCGCCTGATTACTCCGGGCATAACGGACCCCCTGGCTGCCTGCTGATAAGCTTCGAGCGCCCTGCCGAGAAACGCTTTGGATTCCCGCTCCATCCCCAGCTTGGTATAAGTGAAAGATAGTTTGAGAGAAAGACCGCCCGTGATCAGATTCGGCGCTGGGTCCGGCTCACGAGAAACGCCGGGCTTGGCTGATCTGAACATGAAGAAAACTATGAATAGAACGGCGATTACGGATACAAGCAGGATAATGCGGCCCGGCCTATGGGCTGGTTGGGGTAAAGGGCTTTGTGGAATATCCTCGTTCAAGAATCTTCTCCGTCGGTTGGCTCAGAAGATTGCTTTTGCAGCCATTCGGAGCAACTGAACATGAGGGCTTTGAAATCGGATTCGAACCTGTCCCGGCGGTCTTTGAACGCGGTAATTTGCGATTTTAGCTCGGCAAGCTCCGCCTGCGCGTCGGCATGACGCTTGGCGCAAGTCTGCTCAGCTTCGCGCAAAACCAATTCCGCTTCCTTGTGAGCGCTTGCCTTTAATTCATCGGCGGTCTTCTGCGCCAAAATCAGCGCGTTTTGCATGGTGGTCTCGATCTCCCGGCATCGGTTTACTTCCGCCGAAAGCCGCTCCACTTTTTCCCTTAACTCCGCTCTTTCACGAGCGCAAGCTTCCATGGTCGAAGACACTTGCTGTAGAAACTCGTCAACTTGGGAGACGCTGTAACCCCTAACGGCTTTTTTGAACTTGGCGTGGATGACATCTATGGGAGTGATTTCCATGCTAATCTCCCAATTCCTTCGATCTATTGGTCGCGGCTTGTACTGCGTTGATTATCGCGGCACGGAATCCGCTGCGCTCCAAAGCCGCGATTCCCGCTATGGTGGTTCCGCCTGGACTTGCCACGGCGTCGCGCAAAGCGGCGGGGTGCTCGCAAGTCTCAACGACCATCTTCGCCGCGCCAAGTACGGTCTGCGCGGCCAGAGAGCTTGCTACCTGTCTCGGAAGTCCAACACTGACGCCGGCGTCCGCGAGAGCTTCTATCATTATATATACATACGCCGGTCCGCTGCCGCTTAAACCCGTAACTGCGTCGAGCAGCTTTTCCGGAACTTGAAGCGCGATACCGACCGCCGATAGCATTTCGCTGACTCTATCGGCATGTTCTGAACGGGCATTTGTCCCCAATGCGAAAGCCGAAGCCCCTGCTCCAACCAGCGCGGGAGTGTTCGGCATGACTCGCACGACAGGAGTTCCTACATGAAGGGACAATTCTATGGTGTGAATGCTGACGCCGGCGGCTATTGAGACGATAAGCTGGGATGGGGTAATTACATCCGAAATCTCATTCAGAACGGCACCGACATCGTTTGGTTTTACCGCGATTATGATTGTCTCGGCGGCTTTGACCGCTTCGATGTTATTGAACGCTTCACCGACTCCCAATTCGGACGCTGTTGCGCGCCGTTTTGACCCATCAGTGTCCGCAACAAAAACATTCGATGCGGCGAATACTCCTTTTTCGATGAATCCGCGAACTAACGCGCATCCCATTGAGCCTGCGCCGATTACCGCCAGCTTTGCGCCAGAGTTGCTCATTATCTCACCTCAGAGGAGAGTTGAATTGAGTTGAGGGTTGATAGTTGTTAGTTGGTGTATCGGAATTTGAGCGTAGCGGGAATCCCGATACATACGCGGTTTGTTTCGGGATTTCCATTCCGCTGCGCTCCATTCAAATCCCGAAACACCGGTCTTCTAACTCCTAACTCCTAACCCAACACCCAACACCCAACTAATTTTCCGCGAATGGATTTGTGATGGTCCGCTCCGAGCCGTTC
>JAUSEB010000303.1 GCA_030650495.1 Armatimonadota bacterium
AATGGAATCGAACCATTGTCTAAGGCTTATGAGTCCTTCGTTCTACCATTGAACTACACCGGCGAAGTGAGGAAATACGAGGTGTGTGTCCGCACACAATCTCGTATTCTCCGAACGCAGCCGGTGCAAGCCTACTTACACCGGCTTGTCCTCCGAAGCCTTGTGCGAAGGAGGGCGATAGATGCAACAGTAGCAAAATCACACCTCCGAGACAATGTGTGCACGCATTTAGGCGAGGCCGGGGAAGAAGTCGGTCTTGTTTGATAAAACCCTATTATATAGCGTATTTTAAGGGTTTCTTTCGTTGGCATGCCCAAAACGCTTGACAAGATTGATACAGTATGCTATCATGGTGGTATAGGTCAGGGAGTACCTTATAACCCATATATAAAAAGACAATCTTTAGAGGAGAGAGTCTTTGGAAAGCTCCAGCTACTACAGCATGCGAGCTATCCAAATAACCAATCATTCGACGAGCTCATCAGTGAGCCGATTCGGAAAAAGCGATTGGCTCCTCTCTCAAGATAGGAGCTAGTCGCTTTTTTCGTTGGAAGAAGCCGGTCGGCGGAAGTAACCCAAACTAATTTGACTTCATCGCCCTCCGACTTCTCTCTGCGAACATCGAGGGGAGAGAGGAACATTGACAACTGAATAGGCAGAATAGGATAACGCAGAACAATTGCCCTGTTGAAGGGCGACTGCAATGTTATTCCTCTTCTCCGGCTTGAAATCGCTTGCTGTTTACTGGTGAGCGAAGTCGAACCGGAAGGAGGGATCGCATCCGCGATCCTGAAGACAATTAGCGTCGACAATGGTCGGCAGGAGGAGGGAGATGGTGGGATTTTTCCAGGCACTCGGCCGGTTCGTTGTCCGGCTGTTCCTCGGACTTGCCCGAGCTATCGGGCAGGTTCTCCTCGCCCTGGCGAGAGGGTTTGGAGATACAGTTCTCCACGCCCTTCGCGGGGCCGGCCACGCAATCGGCCGGCTCGTCGGTAGGATGCTCCCCTGGGCCGCGGGGGCGGGCGGGACGTACTGGCTGTACGTGTATCAGCCAAACGTTCTCGCCGCGCTTCTTCAGTTGGGGGTCGTGATTTTCGCGTTCTGGCTTATGGTCAAACGCGTCTTCCGCGCCCCTAACAGGGGGGAGCGTCGTCGCAGGTAGGCGAGGACGTCTCGGCAGCCGCCCAAGCCCGGGCGTAATTCGGGCAGGTTTTAGGAGGATTCGCGCGGTTTGCGAATCCTCCTCTTTATTCAGCTCGCCATGAGATTGTCGAATGGTTGGCTGATTGAGAATCATCATGGTGTCGGGACATTTTGTTTCGGCGCCCGGACGCGGCACCCGCAGTGTCGCACACAACGCCGACAGATGTCGGGAAAGGGGGAAGCTATGTTGATGAAGATGTGGACAAAGGGCCGTCCGTTCCCGGGAAACGCAATCTTTTTCTTGGGAGACGACGAGGTCGAACTGATGAACTACGGAGACGACGAGGCCGACAAAGCCTGTGTCGTTCGTGTCAAAAGGCTCAGCGGTCTCGACAGTGTCAAGTCCGCAAAAATCGACGACTTGGTAGTCGGAGTGCCTACGGAGTAGACAACTCGCCCAAGCCCGGGCGTAACCAGGGACCTGCCGTAATACATAACGGCGGGCGAGACTGGAGGGCATGGTTTATTCGGAGAAGCTCGGTTGGTCCCGCGCTTCTCCGCTTTATTCAACTCACCAAGCAATTGGTGGGTTGAA
>JAUSEB010000304.1 GCA_030650495.1 Armatimonadota bacterium
TTGACATCACCGTTACTCTATGAGAGACAGGCTTTGAGGGGGCGAGCCCCAGGACTTCGGTTATCATGCATCATATGGAACACCGATTTCCGCTCTTATGTTCGCCTTTTCATGAATTTTGAGGTCTGTACGAGCCCCATGGTTTCGGTTATCTTGAAAATGACCCGATGCCAGTCATTATGTTCGTCCTGCCTCTGATTTGTGAAAGGTCTCTGCGGCTTCTCGCCCAAGCCGCGTCATGGAAAGGGGATTCCAATGGCTCGCAAGTATTCTTCTCTCGCTGCAACACCAGTTCCGCAATCTGAGGCGCTTGACGAGCGCCAGATTCCAAACAACGCTGGTGGGTTTGTCTATCAGTTAGACGATTTCGCGCGGTTATCGAGATTCCTGATTTTAGGATCAGACTCGGCAACGTACTATCAGAAGCCGGAGAAATTGACGCGCGAGAACGCCGCTTGCGTTACACGCTGCTATGACACCGATCCGGTCCGCACCGTCGAGACCATCGCAACGATCAGCGATTCCGGCCGCGCACCGAAGAATGATTCGGCCATCTTTGCGCTTGCACTTGGTGCTGCGCATAAGGACGCGAAGGTTCGCACGTTGGCACTTACCGCGCTCCCGCGCGTATGCCGCATTGGCACGCACCTATTCCAACTTGCCGACAATCTTCACAGCCTTGGCAAGGGCTGGGGCCGTGCCCAAAAGCGAGCGTTCGCCAAGTGGTATAACGATCGTCCGGTCGACTCCGTTGCCTATCAGGCAATCAAGTATCGCGAGCGCGAGGGCTACAGCCACAAGCGCATACTCAAGACAGCGCACCCGAGCGCTGCTGTTCTCTCGACTAAGGATGGCGAATCTGTCAGCTTGGAAGATGCCGCAAACATGATTGCTGAGCGCACTGCGCTTTACCGCTGGATTCGCGGGGTGCCGGTTGATGGTCCGTTGCCGAAGATCGTTGAGGCACACATCGAGGCAATGAAGACAGCACTTCCCGTTGTTCACGCTGAAACCACAACTGAGGCGGAACGTAATGTCGCTGAAAAGACCGCCAAGGCAGAAAATGAAAAGAAACTGCTTCAGTTGATTACTGAGAACCGCTTGCCGTGGGAAGCGATTCCAACGGAAGCCTCTACCGACAAGGATGTTTGGGCGGCAATGCTGCCGGACATGGGCTTAACCGCTCTCGTGCGCAATCTTGGCAATATGACACGCTATGGCACCATCGCACCGATGAACGAGGCCGAGAAACTTATTGTCGAGCACCTTGGCAACGAAACCGAGTTGAAGAAAGCGAGGGTTCACCCGTTCTCGATCTTGCTAGCTGCCGCTACTTATGGCTCTGGTCGCGGTTTCCGTGGCTCTGGTACATGGGATCCGTCGCAGCCGATTATGGGCGCGCTCAACGATGCCTTCTATAAGGCTTTCGCCAACGTTGTGCCAACCGGCAAGCGTCGCCTTGTTGCGCTCGACGTGTCCGGCTCGATGACCTCGCCGTTGATGGGCTCGCCGCTCACCGTGCGCGCCGGTTCGTCAGCCATGGCGTTGATCACGCTCGCGACCGAGAAGCAGACTCATATCGTTGGCTTCACCTCTGGTCTGCGCGGCGGTTCTGGACGCTACTGGGGATCGCGTGAGCGTCAGGACGTTGACGGTATCACGCCGCTCAAGATCACGTCCAAAATGAGCGTTGAGCAGGTCTGCGCCTATACCGACGGGTTGGATTTCGGTTCGACCGACTGCGCCTTGCCGATGCTATACGCAGCGGCAAAGGGCATCGAGGTCGATTGCTTCGAAATATATACTGACGCCGAAACGTGGGCAGGCTCGATCCACCCAATGGAAGCGTTGCGTGCCTATCGCAAGAAGACCGGCATTAATGCTAAGTTGGTTGTTATCGGCATGACCGCTACGTCTTTCACCATTGCCGATCCGGCGGACGGTGGTGCTCTTGATGTTTGCGGGTTCGATAGCAATGCGCCTGCGTTGATTGCGGATTTCATCAGATCGTAAACAAGCAAGTGGCCGTTAGGCCACTTGCTTAGTCTCTTAACTTGGATTATGTCGTCTGTCATGAGCATATCACCGACCACAGCAGCATTGGCGGCAGCTGCTTATGCCGCAACCCAAGACGATCAGCCGTCAGCCATGACGTTTGACGACCGGGATTGGCAACCGACCAATCGGTTTCGTTGGCATAAAGACGGGTTTTGGGGTAAGCCTGTATTGGAGCAGATGTGGCAAGCGTGGACCGATATTCAATGGCGCGAAATCCCAACAGTAGAGGACTAATCCATGGGCATACGATGGTTTATTCTTGTTGAGATTACCGGTGTAGCGATGGCTATCGTCGTCATCATTAGTCAAATCATTACGCCGATGATCCACGGAACGCCGTTTTTCCCATGGCTTCGGCACCGACCAAGCGCAGCCGAAACTGAGTTGGCCGAAGAAATAGAAGAATCAGATATAGCCGATGCGCGTCGACATGCGCGCATGTTACGCGAGGCTCGCGGCGACGACTAGTCGCATTCAAGTTCAGGGAGAGTGAAAGTGGACTATTCACCGATACGAACGACGTTCGGCATATCTGTCGTTATTCTTGCTATCGCCGGAGTTATCTCGGCCGGTAAGATTTGGGAGAACGTGACGGCAGACGAATACGTTGTGATTCAGTCGCCAATCGCTGGTGACCTAAGCTGGCGACTCACGCCTGGTGTTGCGTGGCAGGGTTTTGGCGACGTAACAGCATACAAGATCCGCACGATGTATGATTTCCGCGAGAAGGGCTACGCAGTTCAATTTAACGACGGTGGCCACGGCACGATCTTTGGCTCCATCCAGTGCGATCTCTCGCCAGATTTGGCTGTGCTTACGCCAATGCACCGGAAATACCCAACGCAGCAGGCCGTCGAAACTGGTTTAATCAAGACCGCCACAGAGGGCGCGATCTATCTGGTCGGCACCCTGATGTCGTCGCGCGAATCCTACGCCGAGAAGAAGAACGATCTGATCCACTACGTCACCGATCAAGTGCAGTTCGGTCCATATCGCACGCGCCAGAAGCGCGAATGGATTAAGGATGTAATAACCAGTCAGGACAAAGAAGTCGTCACCGCTGAAATTGTCCTTGGTAAGGACGGGCTGCCTGAGCGCCAGGAAAGGTCCACTCTCAGTCAGTACAAAATCCATTGCTATCAATTCACGATTAACCGGATGGCGTACGACGCCGCTATCGAGCTGCAAATCAAACAGCAGCAAGCGATTACGATGAACGTGCAAACGTCAATCGCCGATAAGGTTTTGGCGGAACAGCGTGCACAAACGGCGGAGGCATCCGGTCGTGCCAACGCCACCGAAGCCAAATGGACGCAGGAAACCATCAAGGCCAAGGAGACAACCAAGGCCGATCAGGAGCGGCAAGTTGCCGTGATCGCGGCCGACAAGGAGAAGCAGGTCCAACTGACCAATGCCACGCGCGATAAAGAGGTGGCAGAAACTCAGGCCAACCAGCGTCTTGCCGTCGCCGACCTCGACCGCCGTTCGGCTGAGCAAAAGAAACTGGAACTAACGTTACTTGGCGAGGGCCAAGCCAACCAACGCCGCGCAATCATCGAGGCCGATGGCGCGCTCCAACAACGTCTCGACGCCTATAAGGAAGTTAATTTCCGCTACGCCGACACCTTACGTGGCGCAAAACTTGTTCCAGACGTTGTATTGAGCGGTGGTGCATCTGGAAACCAAAGCAGTGCGCAGGACTTGCTCGACCTGTTGAAAATAAAGACAGCCCGCAATCTGTCAGTCGACATGAATTTCAGCGGAATACGTCAGGTGCCGAGGGCGGCCATGCCAGCGTCAAGGTAGCCATGCCACAGCACGTTATTCTCCGCAAAATCGTCCATGACGATAGTGCTAACTCTCAGCCAACGGGCAGGCCACACCGCGCTGATCTTCACAAAATGTGTGTAGATCACTTCAATGAACCAATGATTTCGTTTGGCAAACTTGCACGCTGTATTGGGTACGGAGAAACGGCTGTTGATTGTTATATCATTACGCAATTGTGTAATGGGGAGATTCTATGGAACACTTGCGTTGGCGGATACGTATTTCTTGATCGGCTTAAAGGTCAGGGGTATGTGAAATCTACTGGTGGGGAAGACTGGGACGATTTAACGAGACTAGAGAGCGAACTTAGAGAAGCACCGAAGAAAGAAAAGTTCTTATTATTACTTGATCATAACGATTGGGAGGGCAACCTTCCGATAGGCGCGCGCATAGAACAATTTATCAAGCATATGGATGAATTGAATGCGCGCGACATGATTGAAATTCGCAGGGAAATAACGAAATATTTAACGATCAGAGACGCTGAAAACGGCACCACTAAATGGGCGGAAGAACTATAATGCCGATTGAAATGCCAGGGTTTACTCCAACGCGGTCTGCGGCCAAAGACGGCAATATGTGGATTGTCACTGTCGCGCCGCCGCCTTTTATGAATCTGCCACCACAATCCTTGCGTTTGACGGAAGATCAGTATAATCGTTATCTATCGTCGCTTTCTGGCCCCTTGTTAATTCAGGAAGCCTTACCAGAATTGACGATCGACGAACGCGAGATACTACTGTCTGGAATCGGGCCAGCCGACTGGGACAGAATGTTTCCGCCAGATGAGGATGAATAGTTTATGGGTGATGCCCGCCGTTTCGATGCTTTTGCCGATCTGATAGTGCGCAATGTCGCGCCAGAGACGGCTATTGCCGACGTGGCTGGCGGCAAGGGCGGTCTTATGGCTGCGCTTTATAGGAGGCAATACCGCAACGTCGAGAGCTGGGACAAGCGCCACAAGAACGCGCAAGGGCGGCGTGGCTATCAGTACGGTTATTTTGACTGGCGCAGCGCACCACGCCATTATGGATGCGTTGTTGGAATGCACGCCGACGAAGCCACAGATCATGTAGTGATGTATGCACTCAAACATCGAGTGCCATTCATTCTATGCCCGTGCTGTGTGAAACCTAACGCGGCAAAATTCACAGGCAATCAATACGAGCCGTGGATCAAGCATCTTGGCGACATAGCAAGAATCGGCGGATATAATGTGATCGAGACGGCGCTGCCTATTCACGGGCGTAGCCGCGTTCTGATTGGGAGACCGTAGCGTCGAAAAATACGTGATCAGGAAAGGGTCATAGTCATGTCAACAAATGATGTACCGGGAGCAAACCCATCTAACTGCGATGTGCTGGCGATGGGAAGCTGGGCAGAGCACGCGGACGGCTCGCTTATCTTGGTAGAGAATACCGAGTCTGGCCGAGTAATTTACTCGATCTTCGATATGGCGAAAGAACCGCCTATTGAATATCGCGATGCCATGCCGGAGGTTTCATTCAAAACCACATTCAGTTGGGATCCCAATGGGAAAAAAACACTGAATGAAAAGTGGACGTGGCACGACAAAACCCCGTTCCCGTGGAACCGCATCATTCAGATCGGAGTCAAGGACGGCGCACGCTTGCCATCAGCACAGCACACGCTCAATGCTGCCGAGCGCGTTATGGAAAGCCGCGAGCGCCATAGCACCGCCGCCGAGCGCGTTGCACGCGGCCTGAAAATACAGGGCGAAGAACTAGACCGCGATAACATCGATCATCGCGCAGATCAAATCATGCGCCGCGTCGAGAAAATGTGGGATAGGCTGGTTTCGGCAGTAAGCAAACTCCCGCCAGATGATAAACCAAGGACCAAACGCGCATCAAAACGCTAGTTTTGGAGTAGCAATGTCTACCGACAGCCTTACGTTCGACAAGCCTACAAAGACCACAATGGATTGCCACGAGTGCTCCAAGCAGTTTGTGGCGCTATTGGACTACACACTAAGTGGAAATCACGTAGTGGAGTGTCCACATTGTGGGCACGAGCACTGCCGCGTTATCGAGGGCGGCAAGATTACGGAAGACCGCTGGTCGTCGCGCTTCGGCTCAGACAAAACACGCGACGGCATTAAGGCCCGCCGGGTGTGGAAACACGACGTGCTACCAATGCAAGCGTCGTCGGCTTCTGAATTTATCAGGCAGAGATGGCTTGAGAAATATCACCAATGAGCGCGCAGCTTATAACTCATATCACTCCGGTCATGATCCAAAATGGTATTGTGGCATTTAATATAACGACATCGTCGTCGGCATCGACGAATATAACAACACCGTCCACAGCGACGACAAGTAGCAGATGGGGCACCGGTACAGTTGCTAGCGGGCTAGCTAACGCACTTTACAGCGTTCAAGACCAAGACGATTTTTATAATTTACCTATAGTGCGCGATTGCACGCGTCTCATGGGGCAGTGTTCGGTTGCTGACGGTGAAAAAGCTACAATCAAACTGCCTGATGGCACAGTAATAGATATTGAGCGGGATGGCTCGTTTGTACTAAACGACAAAGACGCCAAGATTATCTATCGCGCAAACCGACTAAGAGAGTTCAACAAGTTCATCAACGTATCAGACCGCCTTGAGGAATTTATAGCGTTCTGCGGTCAGCACGGTGTCCGCCAAGGCGAGATGCTGGACCTGCCAGTTCGTTTATTTATCGGATGGTTGGCAATAGAGGCCGCCAAGGCGGATAAGGAGCCTGAGCCAGATATTAAGCTTCTGCCAGACTTGCGCAAATGCCAAACGCCGCGATGCGTTAACTGTGGCAAGTTCATTTTGCGTGAAATGCCAGCCATGAAGATTGAGTTTTGCGCACCGAAGTGCTTCGACGACTACTACATCAGTGTATTGGTGGCAAATGATCGTTCTGGTCACGGGCGGCCGGCGCTACAGCGACCGGCATAAGGTTTTTAGCACACTAAACGATCTCAGCCGCCAGCGTAGAATCATCGGCCTCATCCATGGCTGTGCTACCGGGGCTGATGCGCTCGCAAAAGAATGGATGACCATTCGCATTAAACGCGAATACGCGGAATGCGCCGAGCGCCGCCGAACAACACCACAGGCAAAACGCCGTGATGATATTCAGTATCACCCCGTGCTCTGGATGGTTGGTTGCATCGCGCAGTGGGATGACATCACAACTCCGCCCGTAGCATTGCGCACGCGTGCGGATGGGAGTCAGTACAATGCTGCGGCCGGCGCTGTTAGGAACAGTCAAATGCTAAAATGGCATCCGAATATTTGCGTCGTATTCCCAGGCGGCTCCGGCACCGAGAACATGCGCGGCCAGGCGTTCGCATCTGGCATCGAGATCGTAGATCCAATCAACAACCCGCAATCAATAAAAATAGCCCACCCCGTTCAAGGCGGGATGGGCTAAGTTTTTGACGCTGCGGTGTGGACCGCCTTATTGCACGCCTCGACCGACGCGACTGGTTCGCACCCAGAATATATACTAGACTCCGTAAATCACGAGTTCGCAAGAGCGAACCGCATTCTTTGCACACCCATCATCAGGAAAGCGAACGAGGTGCTTCTTGAGACGACGGAGTTTGTTTTTCTCTCTCCGGTGACTGAGTGCGTAGATTTTGCAACGAACGGAATTCCTGCCGTGCTTGCGGCCTTTTTTTGTTTTTTTCGCTTTTTGTGGCGCTATAGTAGCCATGACATGACCTCGTATGTGAGGTCGCGGAATGCGACCTATGCTGTCATGGCGCTCTCCTGGATGTTCATAGTCGCGTTCCTTTATGTTGCCTGGCAGGACTAATATAATTGGCGTGCCCGGACGAGCAGCACTTGGCTAGCCTGCCGCCCGTCCGTTTAGGTCGCGATCCGGTAGCAACTCCGGTTTGTTGACCCAGCACCTGTATAGGTACCTTTTGGTACCAATTAAGTTGGAGGCTTCTGTTTCCAAGTGCCTCCGAACTCAGCCTAAATGGTGCTTATCTCATTTAGGTCTTTAACGCTGTCTCTAACGGCTTACGCCGCGAGAGCAAAAGCCTCATTGGAGTTTGCAGTTACGTTTTGGCTTTTTACGGCGGCCAAGCCGAGCACAATCCGGAGTCTTCATTGCCGCTCGAAACTATTTCGCCCCCGCCGAGACATACGAGCTAGACCGTTGATCAATACACTGTAAAGCGTCTAGCGACTCCAGTGGCCGTCATATGTCTCGGTGGAGGCGTCGGGTACTGCCCCCGAGTGGCAAGCAACTATCTCTCCAAGTTTCAGCGCCATCTTCCGCCGAAGCGGATACCTATCACCTACTACAGGCGAAATATAAAAGCAAGTGTCTCGCCGGCCGAACTCCTCTTCGGCAACCCGACATATTTTTCCTCGACAGTCGGGGTCCTGTGACCAGAGCAGGCGACTTAACCCTGTTGTAGTTCGAGGTGGTGACGACCGCACTAAAGCGGCTTCAGCGAGATCCTTGCAGATCATACCCAATTTGGGTTTAAACCTACCCATAATGGGGCCACTATATTGGTTGCCCATCCAGCACTAACTTTAACGCACGCCAAAGTACTTTTGGTAGAGCCGCCGTATTGCATATCTGACCGTCTTTGCCAACAAGTATGCGGCCAGTACCATTAGTGCTATCTACGATAATAACTAGCGGCCAATCATCGTCTGACACTGGCGGAAGGGCGTTAAATACCATAACAACAAACTTACGACGGTCTCCGGAAACTATCTCGTGGCTAATATAGCCATTCTCAGCCATGGCAAAACGTAAAACCTGAGATTGCGGCATACATTCCGTCCATTTCATCTGTGCGCTAGTTGGCGAGACCATCAACGCGAGCGCCATCAATACGCGAAACATGGCTAAATCCTTATATTGTAATTGCTACACCGCCGCCACCTCGTCTTCGTTGACTACCTCATTGCTGGCTTCCGGTCCTTCGCAGCACGAAACTATGCCGAATCCTCCGCAATAATCACACGGACTTTTCGGAAGTGGCGTTGTTTCGGTCGAGCGACTGGCTGGTTTAAATCCATCACCTTGACAAAACTCACAACGCATAACTAGACCTTCTTTTGTTGTTTCGTTAGGTCATTCTTTCTCACCGTACTCCAACTCTAGGATGAGTTGGCAGTAGTGGATAGCCTTTTTGACATCCTGCACGTTTCCCTTCGCCCTATGACGGACAATATACTTTATGACATTTCCTGAAAGGTAGTCGAGTTTATTTACGTGGATGAACTCGACTGGTTGGATGGTCATTGTCTTGTAGTGATCGCCACCGACCTGTTTTGCTAGTTGGCTGTCCGTATCGACAGCACTTTTTCTATTTTCTTTATTGTCACTAAGCTTTGATTTTATTATCACTCGATATTTCTCCCTGATCTCCAAGAACAACATAAAGAGATTTTTTAAGCAACTCGGCACGTTCGTCTTCTGATAGATTAGCCGCCTCTATTAGTTGCTGCGTAGCTTTAGCAATCATAGCAATTTGATAAAGGCCGAATACAAACACATATCTATCTGTGCCACGTCCAATAACTGTCATGCTGCACTGGTCATTGATTAAGTGACTTAACGAAACCATCTTAGCGTCAACATGACAATCCGGCTTTGAAGGAGGTTCATAATTATTCATGTCTTATTCCTTACAATTAAAACGACTTCGGATCAAGACCATGAATACGACAGACCGCGGCAGAAATTTTATAAAATGCCGCGCCATGTTCACCAGCACCCCTATCCATGCCAGTGATTGCCATGTGTAAGTGAACCGTTTCATGCGCAATAGCTGCTATCAACGATGCCGTGTGCCCAACACATCGACTAGATACCGCTATAGTATGCTTACGTGTTACACCACGCCCAGAACTAGTATGCCACGCGGCGTTGTGCGGATCTTTGCTAACGCGAAATTCTATATCTTCTCCGTCTGGAAGGTTCCAAGTGACAAATGGCGGCGTAGTGCGTAAAAATTCATATGCGGCACGCAGCGTATCGACTGTAAGAGGAATATGGTTTGGTGGCGCGGCCTGTCGGCGCCGTTTGGCCTTTGTACGTTTCATTGCGTTAAATCACACTTTTACCGACACAGCCCTCACGCGATATTTAGGTCGTATATCGTCCGCAATTGGAGGCGGTAAATAAAGCGTGCCCTCTTCTGGAATAGCGGGCTTGATCCACCTCGTTTGTGTAATAAAATGTTCTGGGTGTATAGTCACAAATGCCTGCATGGGCGGGCTCGGGCGCATGCGGAACGTTATGCTATATTCGCTCGGCCCAGGCAGACACCCGTTGGCTGTTCCGATGGATGCCGAGAGTGGCGTATGATAGTGCCCACAAAAAATATGATGAAGGATTATGCCACGCATGGCATAGTCCATATAAGTCTTTTGAAACCCACGGAGAATTGGAAGTTCTGCCCCAACAAACCCCCTGCCACCGCCTGCTGATAGCCGATCTCCGTGCGTAAACAGCAGACGATAATTATACACGCTCACTAATGCGTCCGGCCCAGGCGGGACGTAAAATGTTACGCGCTGATTATGACGATAGTGCATCTCAAGAAAATCAGATACAAGGGTATCGTAAGATTCGACTGCTGGCCCCTTACTCTCAGGTTTCGGTAGTGCTACGCGACCGTGATTACCAACAACGCTGATTATGTCGATCGGGCACGGCACGGTCTTGAGCATGAGGTCTATGCCGCCAGCGAGTACGCCGGACACGGCGCGGACCGACTCCATCGGGCGCATCTTATCGGTGCGGGTCAATTCAGGATGCAATGAACCGCTTATAGAATCGCCAAGCATAGCTATGATAAGCCTATCTGGCGGGGGGCCGGGCCAATATTTTGTAAGAAGAGAAGCCGCCGTCTGGAACACGCGCGTTAGGCGGGCGGTTGCTATCTCTGGGTCGTAGGCATTTAGCCCGTCAAGTTCTTCGCGCGAGACAAATTCACCAAAATGGAAATCTGATAGAACAAGGATAGCTGTCTCTGCCCTGCTAATTCCGTCGTTATTTTTTGCCTGAAACGACGATGGGATTAGCCTCTCTGAGGCTAATCCCATAACGGATGACCGCAAGTCCTCGGCACCAGCAGCACGCCGTTCGGCCGCACCAAGGGACGACCTGAGAAGTTTTACCTCGTCTTTAAGCCTCCGTACTTGAATTGGATCGGATGGAGGCTCAGCGGCCTTCTCTGGCTGTCCCACGTTATCTGTAGACGGCGAAATATCCTGAGCACTCGATCGATATAGACCCCAGTCAACCTTGAGTTTGAATTTAACCCAGAATGTTCCGGGTTGGTCTGGCGTTCCGATGCGCCGCCGCATCGATTGCGTATCGACATTCAGGCGGTTTGAGGCAATTCGAAGTGCCGTTTTTTTGTGACTCCCAATAAGCGTCGCCGGAGGGTACCCATCGATCAACGCGTTTTCGACCTCCGCGATCTCTTGCAAAACCTCTATTGGACTTAGGGAAAAAGCTGGCATATAGCGCTACCCCAATTGGGGCGGCAAACGCCGGGCTAACGCAAGCCATAGCCGCCCACAGAACGATTCTATCTGCGGCCGATAGTAGCAGAACACGCAATAAGTCTCTACTACCAGTATGTTAACCAATAAATATGCGGATCCATGAAATAAAACGGGCAGGGTTTTGAGCCCCGCCCGTTAATCGCCCTTGTCGTTATTAGCTAGTATGTATTAGCGGCGTATTGCTGCATTTCCATCGCAGGCTTACGATGTTTCATGGACTTGTATTTGCCGCGATAAGGGCCGTCGCCGACGACTGCACATAAGCCGCCATCGTTGCACCGGCTGTTGTCCGCATAGACCGGATAGTCGGGCTTAGCAGAGGCCGTCCTGTTGTGCCTGACATTGGCAGTTTGCTGCGGTGCAGCAAAACCACCACCACTCACAGCCACGAACGTCATCCCGCAGACATTGCGCTGATATGTCCCAGCGTCGTCATAAACAGTGGCCGAGCGGCAGTCGGAACCGCCTTCTACTGTAAGGACGTGGTGTGGTGCCACACCGACCGCACCGACACCAAAGGATGTGCGCGGAAAGGAGTACCACTCACTGGCTTTCTTCAGATTAAGGCCGTTGTAAGCGTATGGCAGACCGTGACGCCGGGCCGTTGTAGTACCACAGCGACAACGCTGGAAGCCGTCACAGGCCCCACCGCCCCTACGGGCATAGTGGCGGCGGGGTGAGCGCTTTTTCGCACTGAACTGCTCGATACTGGCATACAATGGTGTTACATCGCGAATAATGCGATGGGTCTTCTCTTGTGGAGGCTGTTTTGATTTCTTAGCCTCGGCTGGTTGGGCTAGCCCAACGGCGAGCGTGAGAGCGGCAATGGCCGCCATGAAGAAATGACGCATCATGGTTCCTTTTTTGTCGTTTCATGGGTCGTCGTCGTTCTACACCCCACCTCCAGGGGATTGGTTGTTAAGATAAGCGTGGGTTATAACCACCCAACTAGCGGCTTGCAATAGGGCGTAATGGTTAATTACCTACTAACAAACGCGGGCTTGACTTAATGTTCGACCTAAAGGTCAAAACAGCGCGGTTGCATTACGGATAACCTGGATGCATATATTCAGTTACCACATATATAGTCACATTGCCTGCTGTCAGATTACTTAGGTTACCTGTCGCCGAGTAGAAGTTTGCGTAAATAGGGGTATAGGCAGTAAAGCTTGGCAGATAGGCTCCCTGATTAATGCCTGTGGATGCGCCTTGTGCGGCGTTGTTCAAGTAGGTTCCTAGGTGTGCGTCGAGCAATCCAAAGGTCCCCGCTGCTGTTTTGATATCGCAAGCCACGAGTAACTTAGTGGGATGCGAGCCAGATGAGTCGGTGATGCCGATGGAAAGAGTACAGGCCCCTGTAGTGCCAGCAAAAGCGGCTTGTCCCGTTACTGCGGTATCCGTGTCAATATAGACACCAACAAGTCTGGACCTGGGCGGAATTTCGCCTAACTTAAAGTCTTTGTTTTGCGAGGCGGTGCTGACGGCGGTATAATCAATATTGAAGGCATTGCTACGGCTGGCTAGCTCTCCTAGAATTCGAGTGACAACTCCGCTAGTCTGCCCGTTATTCGTCATGGACCCGGAGGTAATAGCTAGTGCACCATGTAAATCCGGAAGCCGGCCTTTTGCCCCATAGCACCCAAGCATGGTAACAAGGGGCCTCTTGGAAATGTGGTATTGAGAATAATTAAACTGATTGGTATCGGTCAATATTTCATCAAGGAACCACGCGTTACTAAAATTACAATTCTGAAGATTAATATACGCCGCGTTTGTAGTAGCGTAATACGACGGGGCGATATCTCCGGTCTTGATTATAAACGTGCTTCTACCGGTATCATCGCGTCGATTAATAAGCTGACTATTTGTTATCGTTAAGGTGCCAGGAAAATCACACCCAATGTCAGTAGCGGCGGTCATGGCCTCGCTGGCAACTGTCTGTGATACGTTAATGGCGTAAGTATAGGTTGTGCCCGCTGATAGAACAGGAAAGCCAGTGATCTGCGTTCGAGCAGCCACGCCTGTGCCAGAGATAAAATCATGTTGTAGCGGAACGCGACCGCCCGTAATGGTCGAGTAATCTACCGTCAATGTTGTGCCGGAAATGCTCCCGGTAAACCGGGAATCTGTAGGGCAGTTAGTTTGGAATGACCCTTGTATCCATGCGGAGAAGGCGCTTGAAGACGCCGAACCTACCAGAAGTCTGCCCATCCCCTCAGACTCGTGCCCGAAGATTCGGACATTGCCTGCCGATGCCCTGTAATGGGCAAAACCGAGGTTATGCGCTCCATCAACACGCGAAAGATTAACCGTAATTCCGTCGACGTTGAGGACGGAGGAACCCTCTGCGTAGTCCAGCCCGTACAAAACACCACCAATAGCAATATTGCGCATGGTAAAGTTTTTAGTATTGCCGCCATATTGGTTTTGCCAACCAGCATATGCCCAGTTGGCCACCATCCAAACGTTATCGATTTGTACTTCTGATACTTGGACGGTCGCTTGTATGCGATTTCCTGTAGCAATACCGACGCTTTTTGCGCACATGCAGGCTTGGCTTGCAATCATCTGCGGCCCTTCTAATGCGCGCGTGCCACCATTGATGGTACCGCAGGTATAAGTACCAACCCCGCCCGAGCCAGTTAGAAACGCAGTAATTATTGTCCCAGGAAGTATCCCCTCACCTCCGATGTAAGAGCCCACCTGAACTACGCCATAGCTAGACCAATCCGTTCCGTCGACAGAAACAGAATCAACAGTGAATACATTGCCAGCCGTTCCTGGCGTTCCGTTGTCGATTCGCCCAGTAACAAAGGCTCCGTCAGCCATAGCTACATTCAAATCTTGGAGGCGGACCCGAGTAGAGGCATTGCTCCCTCCGAAGAATTCGTACTGGTTGTGACTGTTTACAAACGTTGCGGTAACGTTGTCTGTAAACGAACCTATTGGAGGATCATTTGCGGTCGTAATCTTTACTAATTCAAAGTTAGGAGTTCCTTGCCCCACCCCAACAATAGCCCCATTCTCAAGCCGATTATTCCCCGCAGCCCCGTACTCGTGAAGAGTATTTATGTTGGTCCCAACAGTTAGCGTCCGCGTACCGGCGGCTACCGCCGCAGTTAAATAGGACGAGGTAGGCGGCGGTTGGGTAGCCGTATAAATACCCATTGTATTATCGGACAATATCCAGATGGTCTTATCAAGTTTACGCCCAATAGGACCACCTAAATTCATCCCGATAAGACTGCTCCCACACAGACCATATAGAAATATCTGAGCGACATCTCCGGTCCCCGTGTAGTAGAACCCAGACCCGCTGGACAGAGACCTTCCTATAGCGGTCCCCTTCCACACTATTGCGGATCCATTAGCCCCGAGTTGGGAGGCAAAAATAATCGGTTTTGAATGGTGAACGGGCGCATTTGGCCAGAGAACGACACCGCTTAATACGCCAGCATAGACCGTCGAACCTCCGTAACGGATATTGGAAAACAAATCGACGATGTCACGAATTTTCGCGTCCTCATTCGTGCCATCTGCTTTAATGCCAAACGCACGTGCGTCCCATCCATCATGCCCTGGGACGTATTCCCACCACGCTCCGTCGGCAGAGTGTATTTTCGCGGCGTGTCGTGGCTCGCCGACAAGACTCTTTTTATAAGTAGCAGGACTCATATCGCCATTGGCGTAATAACCAGTCAGGCGAATTGAGATGACAGAACTATCAATCGTCGCGGCCGTGGCTGCCGCCATGCTGACGAACGAAAGATTAAACGAAGCCGCCGCTACGGCGGAAGCCGCTGCCGTAACAGTCTCATCATGCAGAGTCTGCACCTCCCCAAGAACACCCTCGTCCGTAAAATGATAGACCGTCTTGGCAAGATTATCGTATGTATTGCCAAGACGAGCAGTCACGGTGCCGGCAGCATGACCAGGATTCGCCGTATCCCTTGGGTCATTGATGTAATGTTCAAACGTGCTGGCGTCAGTAGACGCATTGTCCAGTTGCTCTTGAGTCAGTGTCGTCATGCGCTAAATCCAATTAATGGCGCAGTTGTGCTGCGGATTATCCAATGTATGCGGACGAGATATAACTGAGCGCACGACCGATGGAATTCAAAAACGTAGTCAGAAACATGCGGCTGCGCGAGCTGGTTTCGTTGACAAAGACCGGCGTCGGAAAACTGGCAATCATATGCTGTCTGGCCATGGACTAGCTCAGCGTCACAAGTGGGTCGATGTAGAAGGTCGAGGACGCTTTCGCCACGCGTGGGTAGATATACATGGCCCCCGCCATCCCCGGCTGCGGGCTTGATGCCGTCACTGTTTGACTGAATCTCATGCCAGCGCGGAATACCGCCGTGTTATCGGTCACGCTGCCGCCGTCCACTGCGGAGGCATAGCCCCCAGGTTCAGACCCAGCCGTAGTGCCGGCAGTCGTGCAGAAAAATATACGACCTGGATTGCTGGCTACTTTCCTGACATCACCAAGGCTGTATGCCGTGCTATTAGCCCTCGCGGTAACAAGAGAGTCCCACGCCTTAGTCGACGCGGTTAGCGCAGCCCCGGCCGCAAGACCATCGGCCTTCGTTCCTATCGCAAAAGAGCCAAGCGGTGTTGCGGAAGACCCGAGATATTCGAGGGTAAACCATAATTCATCGTTATTCGGCAGAACCGCTGAGTTCCAAACGCCTTCGAGTGTGGCCCCAACGTTGGCCGCCGTCGTAGGATTCCATATTGCTATCGGCATTGCCTCGAATGGCATCTGCCATTTAGTGTTAGCCGTCGTTACATACTTTTGCGACAGCGGCGTGGTTCCGTCCGACGCTCCGCCGGACCGCACAATCGTCGTCTCCGTAGTTTGGGTGCCGTAATAGCTGTACTTTTCAGAACGATAGTTCGTCGCTGCGCTGTCCGATCGGGTGACAAACACATGGCCATAGCCCGGTCCAATTGGCACGCCGTTATGAATGCTGACCCCCACGCCGAGTTTGCAATCCTTGAGGTAATTCATCGCGGGTGAGGCGGCGAAATTGAAAATGTTTTTGCCTGACCCCAGCGCCGACAAATCGACACCATCGAGGACGATTGTAGCGGCGCGGGAAAGATATGAACCAGTCGTAATAAAATTTGTCGGGATGGTCCCGAGAACTGCACTGGCGGTATTTTGCCACAGAAACTCGACGCTCTGCGGCGCAATGGACTGCGACGTATGGCTGAACGTGACCACACAATTTTTCCATTTCACCCGACTTGCGCTGGCGCTCGTTCCGAGAATAATGCACCCTACCGTCCCGGTATTGAGAATATTGAACTGACAGGCTTCAAAGACGAGGAAGCCATTTACGGAGCTGGCTTGAACATTCAATGCCGCCGTAACTGCACCTGTCCCGCAATTGAACTTGCACCCATAATAATAAGCCGTGCCGGCGTTGATGGTCGTTATCGATATTGAGTTAGCACCGGTCGTTGTGATTGTCGCCGTGGCGCGCAGATCGGCCGAAACCGGAGGCACAGTGCCGAGATGATCGACGCAATAGATGAAGCATGGGTTTGCCGCCGTGCCGGGGCTGGTCAGCGTCATCGCCGAACCTTGCGTTTCGGCATGGATACTGGCTATATAAAACGTATCGCCAGCAGCGCCCCAGCCAGAGGCTAGAGCGTTTGCCAATCGTGCGTGCGGCGCAGTCCAGTTGTACGTTGAATTTCCCGTAACCTCGGTCCAAACCGGACCGGCAACTTCTGTCGTAGTGCTGCCGGCGGTCAGGGTCCAAGACGGCTCGGCGGCCAGACTGGTCCCAGCGGTAGTGCACCGCCAAACTCTCTCACTGCCAACGGCAGGAGCCGCCAATTGTCGCCGCAGATCACCAATATTATAGGCGGTAAGCGCGGCCCACTGAGCTACAGCGTAGTAGCCGGTGGTAGCACCGTCACCAAAATTAACGTACCATGCTGCCATTTTAGTTCTCTACGACTTGATATAGTAAATGCGGCCAGACACCTGGACCGCAGCCGATGAACTAATAATGAAGGCAGTCGCCGCAGCTCCGGTAAACCATGGTTCCCCATCGAATGTAAGAACAATTGCTTCATTAGCGGCAAGCGGGATTGCTCCGTCCGTTACAACACCGTCAACGAATGTAAGATTTGTCGCCGCTGCCACCACGAGATACAGCCGGTAGACCTTAATCGTCACGCCGCCCGCGCCCGCAGTGATAACAGTGTTGGAACCGGAAGAAGCAAAGTTGATGGCGGAAACCGAAAGCGCGGCTGCTCCAGGGCTTATGGTTGATGCCGCCTGAACCGCGAATGTCCCCGCGTTGGTCACTGCATGGCTAGGAACCGAGGCCAGTTGAACCGCAAACGTTCCTGCGTTAGTGACAGCATGACTTGGAACCGTGGCAATGGATACTGGCTGTGTAACGGCGGAACCGTCAACCTTCCATGCCGTTGTATTAGCGGTATTGCCTGGCTGGACGGTCCACGTCCCTGACTGAGTCACGGCATGGAGTGCGAGTGACGCCGCGTCCTCTGTTGAAAGAACTACAGGGCGAGACAATGAAGCGGCGACGCGGCCAGGAGCCAGTGGTTTTTCAATGGCGACTGTTGCACCGGCAGAGTCTTTAACGTTCATCGTAGTCATAGTCAGATATCCTCGATGAGGGCAACGTAACCGCTATTAGCGGTAAGAGAAAAGTTTAGTGTGCAAGCCCCAGTCACGTCATATAAATAATATCGCGAATCGTAATTCATCGCCTTGACGTTCGACGTGAAGTTGTCCTTCGGCGTTCTCTCCATGACAAGAAATGCTGAAGACCGGCGCGACGAGTTATCTGCTACAATTTGATAGGTGGCGCGTGCCGCATTTTCTTGGTCAAGCGAAAGTGGAGAAGCCGGAGCCCCACCCAAAGTTACGTGATACGGAGTTGACCCGCCGGTTACGACAAGAGACTCAATTGTCCCGTCAATGTGCTGTAGAAAAATCGTATAGGCCAAGGCCGGATCAAGATCAGCCTCTTGCGACAATGTCAAGTCAAGTACGTTTTGCTCTACGACATAGCCGTCAAGAGTTCCTGTGCGCGTGTTGTCGGCGACAAGGATTCTGTCGTTAATAACCAACAGGTCTGCAAGTTGCAGCGCGTCAAACTCGGTTACGATGTGCTGATAAACTTGTTTTTGATAAATGCGCCACGCTTGTAGATAAGCCTGCGTGTCGGACCGCACGCCAATGCTTTCTACTTTTTGCGGAGAGATGGCTGATCGATCTTCCGGAATATAGTAAGTTGCTATCGAGTCATCTGTCGGGTCGACGTATTGATATGACACCCCGTCGAAATTGTGGCCAGCGCCGCCAGCCCCAAACCCAACGGTGAGCACTTCCGACTTTGGTATCTTGTTTCGATGGTTGAACAATAACGTGTAGTCGTTTGTTTCTTTTTCGAACGACATCTTTATCTGGTGGCCGCGCCTATACGCGGTACAAAACACGGCCTGCGCAACAGCCGCTGCGGTTTCCTCAAACGACATGTTCTGCTTATCGAAGGTATAGCAAAACTGGGCTGCTTCTGATGTCCCGAAGTAAGAGACAACAGCGGCAACTGTGGTATAAATATTCGCGACATCAAGCTCATCTCCATCCCGACCGCCTATATATGGGTCAAGTGCGATGGCGCAGAATATGTCCGCCGCAGATGTCGACGGGGATAGTGTGGTCGTGAACATCTCTGTCGCACCATAGCGAGCCGGGATATTCCTGGTCACGATCATATTTAGCTTGCGTTCCTTGACCGCAAGTGCCCCAGCGGTCGCGTATGTCCTAGTACGAACAGTGGTTATGTTACCAAAATCGTTGTCTGTTATCAGCGACGCCCCGTAAGCGTTGCGCCATTTTACCTCATCGATGACGGTGCCGACAAACGCCTTATCGGTGTCTGTGACCCTTCTAGCCCGCATACTGCATGGCCCAGTAAACGTTGGCACGGCCTGCAACGTGATAGCTCGTGTCGAGCGGGTGACACCAGAACCAACAACGGTGGCTTGGAACAGTTCTGCCGCGCCTATTTCGTCGCCGTTACTATCTAGTGGCGTTAGTTCTAGTTCAACGGTTACGTCTGTACCGTATTGAGCGGTACCGCTATCCTTATAAAGTCCGTTAATCGCCACAAAGTTTGTGACAACTCTATCAAGGTCGGAAACATCGATTGTAAACGGGCCAACCCATGCCGGGCGATGGCTTACAAGTGCGGGGCTTATATAGGTCGTTGCGCCGCCAACAAATATTAAAATATTAGTCCAATCGTCATTGAGCACCGCTGGGCTGTCCAAAGTTATAAGCGACGCCGTCGTATCCAGCACATCATATGTGCCGGCCAGGTCGTAGAGTTCTTCGGCGTTAGTAATTGTAACATTGTCACCAAGGGCGACAATGGTCATAAAGTCAATACCGCTTGGATCTATAGTTTCAATAAGGTTGGGGTAAACAAACCTTATATCGCTCGCCCCAATCTGAGTTCCAAGGCCGCCGACAATCGTTGGGCTTATGTAGTCTGTCGCCTGTCCCACCAAGGAACTAAGCGTTGTCCACGCCGCGTTGACTGTCTGTGGATTATCAAGCGTGATCGTGTTGACTGTGACGTTAGTAACAGATGTGACGTAGACGCCGTTGAGGTTTAACAGTTCTCCGGTAGCCAGAGAAACAGTTACTGTGTCGCCAGCGCTGATTTGTGAACTAAAATCAATACCAACATCGTTTGTCTCGATAGTGGCCGGATTAACAAACCGAATATTCGCTGAGCCGGTCAGCGCGTAGCCAACAATTAACGTTGGGCTGATGTAGTTTGTAGCCTGTTCGGGTAGCGCGCTTAAGTCGTTCCAATCGGTATTGACCGCAGCTGGGTTAGATAGACCGATCTCGCTTGATCCAACAGAAATAATCTCATATGTACCTAGAAGATCAATTGCGCCATCCACCGCCGATGTGATGTTGATACTGTCGCCGACACCAAAGTAGTCGTCGAGACGCACATTTGTATCGTTACACTCTATCGTGTCTGGATAAACAAAACGAATATTGGAGGTACCAGTAAACGTCTGCGAATTCATCGCTCGCAGAACTTGCCCGTTGACAGACGTGACGCTATGCACGGCCAGCAGAGGATCGCTGATCGGCGACCCTATTATTAGTTGCGTTCCTTCAGCGGAGTTCGGCGATGTATCCGGAGCATAGATTTCAACGGTAGCACCTGCGATTTCAGAAACTAGGGTGTCACCGTCCTTGATGTCATCTGCTGAGATCGTGTACTCGCCGCGCCCAACGCACATATATGCGTCTTCAACCTCCGTATGGTTAACGTACGTGATGTATGGGACAGAGATAAGGTCTGGCGTAGACCGGACCGTGCCGAAGATATCAGGTATCCGTCCAGCCACGCGGGCCTGGTTGGTGCGGGCCGACAGCTCATTGTTTGGAGATGACGATTGAATATTACGCTGTGCGACATTCGGTATCTGCGGCTGCGTAATTTTCGGCGTAAGCAGCATCGAAACGGTAGAGAGCACAATCAAAAGAACGAGTTGGATAACCTGTAGTGGAGTGGCAGGTACGTCTACAACATAAAATGTTCCCTCAAGGTTGCGCAGTCTTTCAATATCCGCTTCGCAATACGGTGTTACCTCGAACCGTTCCGCGCAATAGTTGTGGTAGATATGCGCGGTTTCCGGTAGTCTGTCGCCAAACTGCTCGCGCAACAACTCAAATAGATTGTTTGTCTCGTAATGAGCGTATGACGATGGTTCAAACGGGTTTTTTGCTATGATGACGTGTTTCATCGATAATATCTAACATCCGTAAAACCAAGAGTTACGACATCGAGCGGCATACATTCTACACCGCGCTCAGTAATATGAATGACGCGACGATCCCGCCACACCCCGACATGCATTGTCTTGCTACCAGCATGCCGCATCAGCACTAGACACGGGTCGACTGGGGCTGGCAGGCGACGAAACCCACTAACATGAGCGCGGGTAACCCCGTTAAGCACGCCAGCCAGTTTTGCGCTAATGTCCTCGTTGGTTAGGTGATGCCAAACTTCGGTGGCATGATGCAGACAGTTATATCGTTTGATGTTGTATGTGCGATCAAAAAAGGCATCTAGGTTCATTCACAAGAACCCCCGCAACCCAGGGAACCGTTCAATTTCATAGTTTTCGCCGGTCTTTGTAATATTAAGCGATGGCGCGGCGGCCCGGAAGGAACACCCGGTTGAATTCATCGAAAAAGCCTCGGCACTCAGGTTAATCGGACCGACCAGTGGCGCGGTGAGATCGTCCGAGCGATAAGTACGATAGACAACAGACGGTTTTGTAAGGAAAGTGTCGGCAGCCGCGACAAGATCGATCTCGGTCGGGACTATTGCTCCTAAGTCTCCAAATTCAATTTGGATTGCAAAGTCAAGATCGTCAGCAAATCCAGCCTTCTTAAATCTCATGGGGTAATAAGAGAAAACCGCCGATGCGCCGGTTTCCAGTGTCACGGTTACGCCGTTAACCGCATTGCGAACAAGCCGGTAGACTTGCGAAAAACTCGTATGAGAAATCTCGATCAGGTCGAGCTGTACCACGCTCGACCGCGACCCGAGAAAGAATTCAGATTCTGCGCTCATTCTGGTTCAATCGCCGCTAAATCGACGTTAGCAAGGGCCTCAAGCGAGAGAAGCCCTGCATCGATGTTTATATTTCCAAACCCGAAACTATTGGTTAGCCCAACCAGTGCCTCGTCAAAATCGGCGTCTGGTTTAACCGGGATGACATCAAGAACAGCAACGGCGGTAAAAGTAGTTCCGTCAACGCCAGTCAGTTTAAAACTGTTTGGAACAAAGTACGCAGTATGTTCTGTAAGAGATGGCTGGTCTAAGATAAGGTCGATAAAAAATGGTTCAGAGCCACGAGATGTCGTTGTGTTAAAGAATGCTCTCAACAACTTGTAGTTATCGCCATTCAATTGCCATTGCGCCGTTACGCTAGACGCTGAGTTAGGTATGCCGCGTCCAAATCGCGATCCGCCGCCGTCTAGCCTGGCCGATACGGCTTCTTCACCATCTGTTGCGGTATATGCCGCTGCGGTTGGGGTAAGATTTAGTTTTAGCATCGACATCGAATCATTTCCATGCGCGCATTAAGAGATGGCGGTCCACGTCACTGCGCCGCGCGCCGCCATGGCAGCGCCAATAGTATTTTGATCCGCCAGAGACGGCACCACATTAAAACAAATGTGCTCAGACCACTCCCCGATAAATGCGTTATCCGCGACGACATGGGCCGTATTAGTAGTGAATGGCCTCATTGTTCCAGCCAGCGGCGTAGGTGCTGCGGTTACGACAAGAGAAGTGCCTGTTCCGCCGTTTAGAACACCCTTGATCGCAACTGCGTCATAGCGGTGCATGGCTACGTATGTGTTATTCACCGTAGCGGCGACCGTCACCTCACGCGTTACCGACCCAGAACTAAGGTGGCCGAGAATAAACGTGCTAGACCCCACCGACTGATAAAACGTTTGTGACGTGTCGCTGATAATACCGCGCCGCGCCCATCCGCTAGAATCGGCAAACCCCATAGTAGACGGCCGCACCAGAGAGAATGCACAATATGCCGTGCCTGAAATTAAGCTACTAAGTGTTGCTGTGCATGTCATATACTGCGGGGTGCCTGCCGACTGCATGCATGGCTTGCCGCCAATCGTGGTAATGAGCGCCCCAGCGTTAACCAATTTCAACTGGTCCGCGGCGGTAGCCTGCGCCCAGTCTCGTGTATTACCAGACTGGTCGTAAACCTTGGTGACAAACCCATTGTTGGCCCCAACGAAGAAAAGCAGTTCCTCTGTATCTAGTTCTGTCCCGACAAAACCAATATCCTGTTCGGTGTTGCCCCCGCTCTCGCGCACGCGGCAAGCCGCGCCAGTATAAGACGCCCTCAACTTACGAAACGAATATGCGCCGGTCGGAACGGTTGATATCATATCAAGTGCTAGCGTCTGTGACGCCCTCACCAACGCAGCATCAACAGCGGCGTCTGGCGTGACAGGAACAACCTCTATCTTTGCCGTGACAATATAGTGCCGTCCACGCTTGTAAGACAGTTTGAAACTTCCCGGTTCAAAGTATGCCGTGTGTTCGGTAAGCGTTGGTTGGTCCAAAAACAGATCGATTAGAAACGGCAGGGAACCACGCAACGTGGTGGTGTTATAAAAGGCGCGTAGGTACTGCCACCTGTCATGGTCGCAGACCCACGTCACGTCGATTGTCGCATTGGCGTTTAGGATGTCCCTGCGATACCACGACGGCCCGCCGTCCAATTTAACCGACACAACTTCTTCGCCATCAATGCCGCCATATTGGTCAGAGGCGGGAACCGCCGCGCATTTAATGACCGTCATCCACAGAACCCCTAATTTCTACGGCGCTGTGTCTGGGTATTACGCGAGAGCGACTTAGAAACAGGTGAATTTGGGTTTGCCACCTCGGCCGATATGAGGGTCGGGGTGCGCGCCACAATTTCCTTACTGGCCACGTCACGCGCGATGATGCGGATATCGCTTTCGGACAGTTGCTCAACCCTGATGTCGACGCCATGGTTTTCAACGGTGACCTTCATGTTCGACGGCTGGGTGGTCGGCGTTGGGCCTTTCCAGTTGATGGTAGCCGGGATTGAACGCCCGTCCGGCAACGGAACGTAAGCTTCCGGCGTCCTACCCTCGCCAAACATTGCTAATTGCGGAGAATAGGCAACGCCGCCGCCGGCATAACGGTTGAGCTGCATCATTCCAGATGGTGTCATCACGCCACCGCTTGCCGCTGGCCATACGCCGCCGGCAAGATTTGGTCCAGTAGCACCACCGGCACCACCAGCACCACCGAAAAGCAACGAGAGAAAGCCGCCAGCCCCCCCGCCCTGCAACCCGCGCATCAGCGGCCCGATGAACAGCAGTTGAATAAGAATCTTCTGGAGAGCCTGAATCGCCATTAATCCGAACGAACGAAACGCCTCGCCAGCGGTTTTGCTATGGGTAGAAATATCAAGCAGCGCGGTTGACAACCCGCTACTAATCTCTTGCGACAGCCCTGATACTGCGTTGTTGGCACGAATCTGGGCGGCCTCAAGGCTATTTAGCGCGTCACCAACTTCCGCATATTTGCCCTTTAATTTCTCGGCAATCTGTACGTCTTCTGACGTAAGAAACGCGGTTTGAGACCCGCGTTTGATGTCGTATGCGATTTTCCGATTTGCCTCGGCCTGAGCCACGACTCCGGTAGCAGCGGCCTGTTCACGTAGCATCGCTATATTCTTGCGGCCAGCCGCCGTTCTCTCGTCATACTGAGGATTGCCGTTGCGAATGGCCTCAGCCAATTGCGTCTCGGCAAGCCGATAGGCGGTAGCCGCGCCAGTGTTCATATTGAGCGTAGCTCCTTCGATACGAAGGGCGTCGCTCTGCTGCTTCATAGCGTAGGTGCCGAGAGCCTGTTCTTCGGCAAGGCGTCGGATATTGGCTATCTGGTCCTCGGATAGGAAGATGCCTTCGCGTTCAGCGTCGTTGATCCTGAGTTGTGCCTGAGTTACGGCATCTTGCACTGTAGCCTGCGCACCAAGCAATTGAATTTTTTTGGCTATATCGGCATCACGACCAGTTGCGCCGCCAGCCGCGGTCTCACCGGCCAAGAACTGCTTACGTCTGCGTTCTGCTTCATTACCGGCCTTTGGATCAAGTCTCTGTGCGCGTTTTTCTGCATCAATAGCAAATTGCCGCCGCGCCTCTCTTGATCGTTGGTCAAGCGCCCTAACGGCATCTTCCATGCCGGCTAATTGATTTTTAACAGGATCGGCGCCAATTGATGCTTTTTGCGCAGCAAGCCATCTGCCATAGGCAATCACTAATTGGTCAACGTGTGCCACCCGGCTTGCTAATGCAGGGTCATTCATCGCCTGATTTAACGCGATAGTAGCATCTGTGGCGCTCTTAGTTACCTCAACGCCAGGAACCATGGCGTTGATAAACCCCTGAATTTCAAACGATCTCTCATTGAGTCTGGTTTCTTCAGATACTCTTTTTTCCTCTATCTGTTTTTTTGTAAGATTAGCAATTGAGGCTGCCGTATCATCTATCTGTTTTTTAATATTTCTTGATTCTGTGGGGGACAACAGACCACGCATAGCCGTCTGCTCGATCTGCGCCTTCTGCAACTCAAGAAGTTTTACAGTCAGATCCTCAATCTGTTTGGTGATTGTATCGCCACCAGTGCCACCAAATACTTTGTCTAAGAAACGACCCCAAATCATAGTGCCATTTGATATACTGTTTGAAAGACCATTCCACGCACGCGTCCAGAACCCAGTAATGTCTGCCGCTTTGGCAATGCCATCAGCCATTCTGGCTGTTAGAATTGTAATAGCCTGCTGGCGGTCGCCTTGTATCACTAGAGACCCAATTAATTCTTTCGTCTTAGAATCCATAGAGCCTAGTTTCTCTCGGAGCATATCTGCCCCCTTTGCTGGATCAGCAAACGCCTTAGCAAGTTCCTTGGTGGCTTCAGTTATGCCGATGCCGAGCGTCTTGGAAAAATCATAAGCTAGCTTTATGATAGGTTCCAGCGCAGCAACGCCAATCTTGCCAGTAGCAGCAAGGGCCGCGCCAAGTTCAGACGCTTCTGAAATTGATAGGTTGAACCCTGGCCCAACGGTGGCGGCTTTGTTTACATCCCCAACACTAACACCAGCGGCGCGACCAATTCCTGTCAGATTTCGCTGAATATCCAACTGGACTGACTGGAACCGCATTAGAGAAATTACAGAATAACCAACCGCAGCAGTTATAGCAGAAAACATCAACACAATAGGCGACAGCAGCCCCATAGCAGTTGAGCCAAGGGCCTTTAGGGCACCCATGACGCCACCCGTACCGCTCAAGCCATATGAAAAGTTACCCAATTCCATCATTATAACGCGCATTGGCGACATACCAGCCGCCATAGCATCAAAGCCGTGGCGCATCGCGGCAGTCAATGCCATGAACTGCGTAGTGCCATATCCTGAGATGGCGTTGAACTTATCAAACGCCCTACCGGTAAGATTGACTTGCTCTCCAACCGCTTGAAAGGCCGACGCGGATTCGCGAGCAGATTTTACCGGCGCCCCGATTCTCATTCTCTCATTAAGACTGCGCTGAAATTCTTGCCCAATCTGCTCTGCCTTAAGGCGCGCAATTTCATCTATTTTGGTAAACTCTATCTGAAATACCGAGGCAGAGTCGCGGGCTGTCTTTCTAATGCCGCCCACAAGACGTGAATTTAATTCATCAGAGAATATTTGACCAGTCTGTTCGGCGCGGAGGGAGGCTATGGTATCTAATTTTGAATATTCGTCTTGAAAAACCGAGGCAGACCCGCTTGCCGACTTTGTCGGTGTTCCAATATTTAATCTTGAGTTTAGGTCTTGAGAAAAATTCTCGCCAGTTTGAGCAACCCTTAACTGAGCAATGGCGGCCTGACTAAGCGCCGCCGTTTGCAGCGCAACTTTTTCGTTTACAAGATCAATTGATTTGGCAAGAACATGATTTCCATTTGCGGCAATCTCTTGAGCGCTCGCAACCATACCAAACGTATTAACCAACCCGGCATAAATAGTGGAAGCCCCCTGTGCCGTAGTCTCCCCGCGGTCGAATGCGGCAGATAACGCTGCGACTGATTTATAGAATCTCTCAGATTGACCATATCCATCGATATAGGACCTAGAAAGGCGTCCAATAGCACCGCCAGACGTTTCCGCTGCCACTTGTTGCTTAGCAAGCATTGCTCCGGCAAGCGTGCCGGATGCCGCCATTTGTCTATTGGCGGCATCTATGGCGTCGGCGCCACGCACAAAGCCAGACGAATCCATGTCGGCCACAACTCTTAAACTAGATAGAGCGATGCCCGCCATAATTGGATTCCGTGTGTTTTGTTTTCTCGGCTTCGGCTTTTGCTTTTTCAGCAGCCCACTCGACGTACTCGGCGTCCATGGCCATCAGAAAGACCATAAACTTATCGAATTCACCGATTGTCATGCCATGATCGCCGGCATACCGGCTTGCGGAACTATAATAGATAGAACCAACTCCGCCCATGGAGCCATAGAATCTATCGTATTGTAATGCCGCCCACGCCACCCTAAGAGATCCAGACCAAGTTGGCCATTCAGCGTCTTCCGGACGCTCTAGCTCTTGTTGTCTTGCCTCAAGCAGACTAGCCGCTTCTGGGTCTTCCTCGGCGATATTAGACAAAAACTCTAGCGACCCGCCATTCCCGCTTAGGTCGTAGCGGAAGGCGGCGCGGAGTTTTTTACTGCTTCCTCGACAAAGTCTTGCTCTGCCTCAGTCAACATACCAGCGGCCCATTCAACGGCCGCTACCAACTTGCGGTATTCAGGGTCCGTCAGATATTCGTGAGATGCCTCTGACGTAAACTTAATAGGAGCCGGTGGCTTGGAATCGTCGTCCAATCCCTCCCAATCGAGAAGGATGTGGTCGGCATAAAGTTTGCCGAATGCTTTTGTTTGAATTTCTGGGGGGATTGGCCGGCGCCCATATTTACGGGCGAACGTCTGGATCAGAAGATCACGGGCCATGCGGAAGGGGGCGTATTCTAGCGAGCGAACTTTAAGACGCAGACCTGGGAAGTCTGGAATGTCTTGCCAGTCGCCTTGGGTTTCACGCGCGGTATCTGATTTGAGGGACGAAAGCTTGATGGACATGGTAATTCCTATATTAAAATGGGCGGAGCACAATGCCCCGCCCTTCTTTACGTCCCGCCGTGGCCACCAAACCACATGCCGGCCATCAAACCGGTTGGCGAGTAGATATGTTCTTTGTAAACTAGATCGCGTTGTTATAGTTGTGTCGGCTGTACTGTTACATCAACAAAAACAGCCTTACCGCGTTGAAGCCAATGAGTAATAGTCGACGGAGATTTACCAAAGTGTTTTGCAGCAATGATCTGCGTGCGAAACACACTACCGCCTATCTTGATAGGTCTCGCTCTAGCATTTAAAAAGCCTTCAGCAAATTTTTTCTTAGCTGAGGTAGACATACGTTGCCGCACCTCATCTGACCTCTTAATGCCGCGTAGTTCTGGCCTCGGCTTTCCTTTGAGAGCCGCGCTAAGGGCGGCCCGATGTTGATCAGAAAAAACTCTTGGCCCGAGCCCCTTGCCTGTGCGGGCTACCCGCATCTTCTCAATACTTTCTGCCGAGTGGCGGCGTCCCGTCATAGGGTTTTCTGCGCATTTAGCGGAATTAAAGACCGGATTCAAATAGTCTATAATTTCCTGCTCTCTCTCAATCAGCCCATCAGCCGATGGCAACACATCAACGATTATGAACTCGAACGCCGCTTCACCGTGAAACAACCAGGAGTTTTGCAACAAAAGGGCACAATGAACACCGCGCCGTAGATGACTTATGTGAGCCTGAAACCGTCTTGCCACGTCGTCAGATGACCCAACGTATAGTTTTCCAGACACAATATTGCGAATGATGTAGACCGCACAGGTCTTTTCATTTTTCTTTTTTGGAGGCAAACTATTAATCGTATAGCGCGCTACGATTTCAACTTCAGAAGGAAGATCAACGCTCATGCTGCCATGTCTCGACTTAACTCTAGATTCTATCTAACTAGCACTATGCCTCAAAATACGGAATCCTGTCAATCTGCGCCGAGCAGTTGTAGGTAGTATTGATGGACGCCGTATAAGAAAAATTGGCCATCGTATCTGTATTTTTCCCCGTCGCCTGCGGGTTGCCGCCGCCGCGCAAATACACGGTCGGAAGCGTAAAGATTATGGCTTGCGGTACGCTCGCCGTTGTCTTTGTCACGCGACAATTGATCGATGTTGAGGTCGCGGTATACAGTTTTGCGAGCAACGAATTGCTGCCGAAGTAGGTATTGATTTCACCAGATGCGGTGAACTCGCCAGGATTGACGCCAACCGGCGACGTTGAGTCGATAGACTCCATTGTACGTAGGTTGTTGGAAAATTTTAGCGACAAACTCTCGGCCCAGTTAGGATCTGTAAGCCCGGTTTCATTTTCAGCAACGCGGCCGACGTTTGCGTTAGCTGCTAGAACAAGACCGGTAGTAACGGCATCTGGCGATGCGTCGAGTGCCGTAGTCGATTGTGATCCACCCATGCCGATGAAAGAGAACGACCCTGTGATTTTTGCTTTCGACTTGATGTCGAGGTTGAAATCGTTAACCTGCATCCCGGTATTGACGATGTAGGTTGGCGTGGTCTGATCGAGGAAACCCTTCTCAAGAGAAAGAGAGGTGGCGGTAGTGCCGTTACGGACATACCCGCCAAACCAGAATTTTATGGTTAGTGCAGTGCCAGTTTCAGTGGTCCAGCCGGTCGGACGATTATCAAACGTCAGAGACGTTGCGGTAATAGCCGTAATTCGTACCCAGCCATTTAGGGCGGCTGTAACAAACCTGAATGCAG
>JAUSEB010000134.1 GCA_030650495.1 Armatimonadota bacterium
TCCAGATGGATTCGGAAGGCGGTCCCGTGGGATAAATCATCGTTCATTATCGTCGGGAGTGTACATTCTTCAATGGCCAACTCTTTGCGGCGGCCTGATTCCAAATCGTCGTACATCGGCGTGGAGCAGACGCCCTTCTTGATTAGAGCTTCCTGGAGCTTATAGCAGGTCGCAAGAGCGTCGTCATTGTGCGGGATAACTAATGAGACCGGCCCCAGAGATACTCCCGCATCGGATTTGCCTGCGAACTTCAGCACTACGTTCCAGTTGGAGTCAACGAACTGGCACATAGCGCGAAGGCCGTGGTCGGAGTAGTTGCGGAACTGCCAGGTGCGGAAATCGAACTTGCCCTTGCTTCTGCGCCCGGTGACCGCCCCAAGCCGCTCCTCGAAGACAGGCATAGAGCCGGGAGAGCCGGGGAACGTGACGGCGAAGAGATTATCCTTGCCGCGATAATCCTCAAGCGAAGTTACGAAATCTATGCGTTTTACGCCGGGATATAGGCAAATCTCCTGGACGAAAGGCGTTCCGGCGGACTCGCCTCTCACTATGATTCGGGAACGCGCCGGACCTTTCTCCACACTGACCTTGGCAGGTGAATCGGCAGAGCGGTCGCGCAAACCCTCGGTGAAAAGCTCCCACGGCGGCTCGTTGCGGGTAAATTTGTCTTGTATCGCCACAAGCTCGTTGCCGGGGATATTCCGGTCATATATCAACTCGCGGCCAGTGGATTTGTCTATCAAACTACAAATACAGCCGCCGCGATTTGGATCGACCGTGATCTTGTAGAACTCGTTCTCGATCTCACTTCCCGAACGGGCGGAGGCTTTGGCGGCCTTATCCGAAGCCTGGACGTAGAAGACTTTATAGCCGAGAGATGGGACATCGTTGGCGATGAACAGAACTTCGTCGGAATTGAGAATCTGGCAGGGGGTTTCCACGCCGGAAGCGTCCGTGACCGCAAATCCCTTGACCGGCTTCTTGAATTCGATTTTTGCGCGGCAGACATCTGTCCTCTTTGCGGCAATCGGGTTGAACACGGCGATTGGTATTGCTCCGCGCTTGCCCGTCGTGTCGATAGCTTTGCCGATGTAATCCAGCGAGTTCGTCAGGGCTTCATCTGCTAACTCTATAGCATCGCGGTATCCTGCGACGAGGTCGAGATAAGCGCGGTCGCAGCTTGGCCCGGCCATGCCGTCATGATGCTGGCCTAGTAGAATCTGCCGCCAGGCTTTGTCGAGAGCCTTATCGGGATATTTGGCTCCCAATAGATTAGCGACCGTGGCAAATTTCTCGGCGGAAATAGTCAGATTCTCACCGATTCTGTTAGCGATCTTGAAGTCCGCGCGGGTAAGCCGCGTGCCTTGATGGTAATACTCCATATCGCGGGCGGTGATGGGTATCTTCAAATCGCCCTTCTTGTATTTGTCGAGGGCTGACTTGAAGAACTTCCGGTGCGCCGAGCCGCTGACGTGAATCGCGGGCTTGCATTTCTTCATCGCGGCGCACTCACCGGCCATCCAAGGAGCGGGAGGCAGGAAGTCAAAAGCATGCACGCGGAGGTCTTCGGTCAAGCCGTAAGAAATCGCCTCCGGCAGTTCGTTGCGAAGCTGGGAGAGCATTATGTCGAGATCGTGCGCGCTGTAGGTGTAGGGCGTTCGGCGGTAAAGCATCTTGCTTCCGTCAAGTGATTGTCCCCAAAATAGCGGATGGAAACCGACTATCGGCTTTGACCAGATGCAGCCTGAAAAACGCGATTTGGCAAGTATTTGAGACAACTGCGGGATGTGGCCGAACACGTCCCACGGCATGAAGACCATCGGCTTGTCACCCAAAACTTTTTCGTGATACAGACGGCCGTAAAGGATATTGCGGATGAGACCTTCCGCGCTGATGCAGGTCTCCATCGGCTGGCTGTGGGAGCCGCCGGTGGTGAGCCTGCCCTCTTTGATAAGCTGGCGGATATACCCGCGCTCTTCAATTTCGGTGTCGAAATACGGCTTGAGATAAGTCAGCTCGTGCAGAAACACGCCGTAGTCGGGATCGTGTTTGCAGAGCATCAAGTTCTGCTTCGTATCATTCAGCAGGGAAACGGCGTAATCCCTCTGATCTTCAAGCCAAACGACATCCGAGTGGAAGCCGGGCATTACGTGAACCACAAAGTCGTCGATACTTGACATAGCGCTCCTTGTTGGTTGATGGTTGATAGTTGAGGGTTGGGGGAGACCTCCCCCTAACCCCCTCCTAAAGGAGGGGGAACTACTCCCTCCACTTTAGGGGAGGGTTGGGGTGGGGTCTTCCCTCGACTCTCTCGACTCCCTCGATTCCCTTACCTAACCAACTCCAAATCCTGCGCGAGTTTGACCAGATATTCTACCGTTCGGCGGGTGTATTCTTCTTTGAAAACGCCGGACATTTTATAGAATCGGTCGCGGAACATGAACTGTCCCTTTTCGTCCTTTGCGCCGACCATGCCGAAGGAGAAGTCGGTGAAGAACAAATCCTTGGGCGACTTCTTGAACGACGCGCCTTCCGCCGCCCTTCTCTCCTCGACCTTGGCTATGTATGTCTTTGCGACTTCGCTGCCGCGATTTGCCTCAGCCTTGGCGGAGCCGAGGGTCCAATCCCACCACTCATTGAAGAACGCCGGATCGAGATCGGCTGCGACCTCAGAGAAGATTAGCTGCAGCTTGCCGGAGACTTTCAGCTTCACGTTGCCGCCCGCAGCGCGGGAAATGGTCTGGTATGTGAGCGGAGCCTTGTCGCTGCCGGAGTGAAAATCCAATAACGCGCCGTACGCCTGGGCGATCTCATGCATCCGCCGCACGCGCTGGGTGAGACCCGGCAGGCCGTCGGGTTTGCGATAATCAACGCGCTTTTCAAAACCGACGTTCGGAGCTATGAACTGCACGCTCACGCCGCGCTTCTTCAACTCGTTCAGGACGAAGGTCTGCTCGACGGGTTCCGTGATCTCAGGGCCTTCGTCAAGCGAGAACTCGAAATCGAACGGCTCGCCCTGCTTGAGGCTTACTATATGCCGGTACAACTCAGTGGCGGCCTCGATGCTGACCCAATACGCGGCGGCCATTTGCTTGACCTCGGTCTCCGATTTGAGCCAATATTCGGCGTTCACATTAGCCGGATTGTCTTTATAAGATTTGAGCAAATCGGCTTGGGCTTCGGCGGGAACGGCTTTGGCAAATGCGGCGTCCAATTCTGCTCCCGTCAGCTTCAAGGCGTCCAAGTTGAACAGAGCTGAAGTGTCGAGCGTGAAGAACGTGAAATGGCGTCCGGCGTCGATGAGAGCCTTTGCCCTTGCGACGCCTTCGGGACCGGCGGTCTTGACCGGGATATGGTCCAAATCCGCGCCGTAGGGCTGGCCGAAGCCGTGCTCGATGGCGGTCGCGACGCCAGTGAGCCAGAGTCCTTCGATGGAACTGCCCGTGTGACCGATGTTCAGGCTCCCGTGGCCGGGCAAATAAGTCACTTCATTCGCGGGCGGCGAGAGGATGAACGACACGGGCGCAAGTTCGCGGTAGGCGGAATTCTGTATGATCTCAGCGGTGATTTTCGTCTTGCGAAGCGCCTCGTATATGCCGGGCCAGACCATAGTGGACTGCCTGTTGCCGACTCCGATTCTGGGTGTAGCGCCCAATGCTTTCGGTCCAAATTGCGGCGCAATCGAAGTGACGAACGCCTTTGCGGTGTCGACGTTGACCGGGCTGATTCGCACGGTCATTCCCGCGAGCGTCTTCTCCCAAATAGCCGGAAGAAGGCTTGTTTCGCCAAATGAGACAAATACGCGCTGGCCATCTTTCAGCGCCGCTAGAGCATAGATGGTATTGTCTTTTGATACTACAGATGGGGCAAAAACCTTGAGTTCGCCTATTTGTTCCACTGAACGCAATTTGTCCGCGCCTCCGGTCTTTACCGTTTCAGTAAGAGCTTGGATTGCGACTTCCGAATTTGCGATTGCGCTTTTGATAGCGGCTTCATCCCAGGTCAGCGTGTCCAAAACCGCCGGGTTGACCGCCGGGTCTATGGTGATTCCGTTTATTTGCAAGAATATGCCTCCTTACAGGTTACTTGATGCGGCGCTTGGTTATGATCTCTATGGTTCCAGGTGAAGAGTTGTAATCTGCCACAATCAGCATGCCGCCATCGTATATCGCGATGCGGTTCCAGTCGCTGTAGGACTCCGGTGTTATATTGATCATAGCAGGAGCCTTGGACATTGTCGTGACACCTCGCAGCGCCCAACCGGCGATCCCTCCTAATATCAGGCAGAGACCTATGAGTATGATAACTGTCGTTTTCATCAATACCTCCGAAAATAGATTTTTGTAACAATCCTGCGTTATTAAGGCTGGGGTTATTCACCCCAGCCTATCATGCATTATTGATTATTCTACTACTTGCAAATTATGCCGACAATGATTCTCTTGCCGCCTTTGCGCGGGCAACGTTCTCTTCCCATAACCCGATGAACTGGGTGAGGGTCGGCGGCACGTAGATCGTGCTCATATACTGGTCGGGCGCGACGCCTTCAACTTCATAAGCCTTCGCCCAGTCGGGCCAAATCCGCCGGAGTATCTGATTGCGTTTCTCCCAAATGGAACCCGCTTTTGGCGTTCCGTCGGGATTCATTTCTTCGACCAGCGTATTCCAGGAATCGATCTTCACGCCGCCGCTGTTGTGCAAGTCGAGATACATCCGCTGAATGTTGCCAAAGTCGGTCGAAAACGGCACGTTCAACAAGTCGGTGTTCTGGTTGAAATTCCTCTTTGACGCAGTCAGCAGCCTGGACTTAGGCAGGCCGTATTTGCTCGTAAGGATGAGCGCCGTGCGCTTGGTCAACAGCGTTCCGGCATGGTTTATGGCGTCCTCTTCGGTCTTTGGATCGAAGTCTATCCCGACGGCTTTTACCGCGTTGCGGAACTCGTCTGAAGTCAGCGCCGGGTCTGCAAGCGTCTTGATCGCCGCGGGTTTGATCGAAGTTCGGGACGGACTGCCAGCCGGGAGAGCGTTTAGCATAGATTCCACGCGATAAAGCCGAATTGCGTCGTTGAAGCGACCGATCATACTTGTAACGACCGAGCCGCCCCGGCCATCGTCAGTCTTTTCGCCTGTTCGGGCTTCGTAATCCTTAATCCCGTTCTCGGTCGCAAGACTCGCCGCCACCATCTGCGGAACCTCGTATGAGAGGGTCACGTTGGTGAACATCCGCTCTTCAAGCGCGTCCGGGAACTTGGGGTGATGACCTGCGTTGAACGCGCGAACAACGTTCAGCGCGGCTTGCGACGTGCAGGCGATTTTGAAATGGTTGTTGGATTTGCCCGCCCTGCAGGCGGTCACGCTCTGATACGGCTCGGCGGCTCCGTCGAGCAGAATATCGTCGAATTGCGACATCCGGGCGCATAGTATTTTATGAATCCGCCCGCCCGCGCGGGTTAGCAGCTCTTCTTTGTCGTGCCAATCGGGCCTAAGCTGGAACGCCACACGGCCCAAACCTTCAAGCAGGAATATAGAGCGCAAGCCTAGCATAGCATCAACGACTACCCATTCGGTGAAGGCGGTCGCGCCCCAATCATCGGCTTCGCTTTTTTTAACTTGTTCCTGCGCTATCACGCGCCGGATTTGAGTCCATTTATTGGGAGTCTTTTTGATAAACGCGGTGGCTTCTTCGCCCCACATATTGGCCTTGCCATCCAAATCGTCTTCGCCCATAACGGCGATTGCCGGGTTTGTGGTGCCTCCCAGGCTTCCGATTTTGCGGCATCGCGCCGCCTGGAGGCCATAGTCATTGAAAAACTGCGTGCTGGTCTTGCCGTCGCGCCAGGCTAAATATAGTGACACATAGTAGGTATCGGGCGCATATAGCGTCTTGAAGCACATTAGGAAATCAGCGATCGAATTATACGGGTCTCGCCCGTTTTTCTTCTGCCAATCCTTGGCCCAGGCGATGAAGAGATTGTCACCTTTATTGACCGCTATATCTTCGGATTTGATTTCCAATAAAACCGACTGTGCGGCGCTTTGGTCGATTTTCTCCCAGTTAAGGAGGATTGCTTCCGCGTCGTCTTGAACCCGCTTTGCGTCGGCGTCAGAAAGAATTGCGCCGCCGTGTAGAATTTCATTCTGGAGATTGTGGCTAAGCTCGACCTTCGAGTTGAGCGAATCTACTATATGAAGCAGGAAGCCTATAAACCTCTTTCGCAATGCGCCATCGGCGGTGGCGTAAAAATCGTCGAGAACCGGGAGTATCTCCGCGCAACTTGCTATAAATTGCTTGGGAGTGGAGAAAAACAGAAGCTTCTGCCGCGCGGTTTCCAAATCCCACCCGGGCATAAAAGCTGTAGATCTGGGATCGACTCCGATTACGAGGTCTATGATGACTTCGGTATGTTTGGAAGCGCCGCCGGATTTGGAGCCGTTTCCTCCGCAGCAACAACACGATGCGGGCTTTTGTGAAATTGCCATTAAACTACCCCCTGATATAGCTCAGCCTGCGCGGGGCAGGCCGTACATAGTCTCCAAGCAAGCGCATAGACCGTGAATTTAGCTGGGAGAAAATCGCGTTTACTTGCCGAGTGCAAACAACTCAAGAATACCTGACTGGGAGGGGGGGTGTCAAGGGAAGTTGAGGGTTGAGAGTTTAGAGTTGAGAGAAGGGAAAAGGCAGCGATGAGCGATGAGTTTCCTATGCCGCGGGGACTACCTTAAGCTTAATTTAAATCTTTATCTATTGAGTTTCAGACTGCGAGTTAACGTTCTGACTATGTCATTCCCGCGTAAGCGGGAATCCTGAACCTGAAGTTTGGTCCGAGAGTAACGCTCCTGGATTCCCAATCAAGTTGGGAATGACATCTTGCTAAATCAATGCCTGAAACTCAATAAATACGCCGTTCCAAAGTCTCTATCTGTCAACTTCGCCCAGGACGATGTCGAGGCTGCCGAGGATGGCGACGGCGTCGGCTACTTTATGCCTGATCAGCATTTGGGGCAAGGCCGCAAGGTTAACGAACGAAGGCGCGCGCCAGTGCAGTCTGAACGGTTTTGGAGACCCATCACTTATCAAGTAAGCGCCCAACTCGCCCCTGGCCGACTCGATATGGTGGTATACTTCCCCCGCCGGTGGCTTTACGACAAGGGAGGTCTTAACCTTCGCGTTCCCTTCCGGCATCATATCAAGGGCTTGCTCGACTATCTTCAGACTCTCGCGGATTTCGTTGCACCTCACGAGGTAACGCGCATAGCAGTCGCAATCGTTGTGGGTGATAACGTCGAAATCCAGGCGGTCGTAGACCGAGTAAGGATCGGCGCGCCTGATGTCATAGGCTACCCCGGAGGCTCGCAGCGATGGGCCGCTCATTCCGTAATTGATCGCGTCTTCGGCGTTTATACGACCGATGCCGCGAGTCCGAACGAGGAAAATCTCGTTTCCCGTGAAAAGCCGGTCGTATTCCGGCTGGCGCTCCCGCATCTTCTTGATAAACGCTTTGGTCTTCTCGTAGAAACCGGTGGGAAGCTCGCGGCTGACGCCACCAAATCTGAAGTAGTTGTATGTCAGCCTGGCGCCGCAGACCATTTCAAATAAGTCGAGGATGTCCTCTCGCTCGCGGAAGGCGTAAAGGAACGGCGTTGTAGCTCCAAGGTCAAGCGCGAAGGTTCCTACGAAGACAAGATGGCTGGCGATTCGCTGTAGTTCCATCATAATCACACGAATAAACTGCGCGCGTTCGGAGACCTCCGTGCCTAACAATTTCTCTACCGCCCCGACGTAAACCGCGTTTCCCATCATCGAAGCCAAATAGTCAGTCCTGTCGGTCAATGGAATGAACTGGACGTATGAGCGCATCTCCGCAAGCTTCTCGATGCCTCTGTGCAGGTAGCCGACATCCGGGACGCAGTTGAGGACGACTTCGCCGTCAAGAGTCAGTATCAGCCTCAGGACTCCGTGTGTGCTTGGGTGCTGAGGCCCCATGCTTATTTGAAGCTCTTCGGTCTTAATCTGGGATGACATAATCTTTCCTCAGTGGATAACCCTCGAATTCTTCGGGGAGTAGGATGCGCCGGAGGTCGGGGTGACCCTCAAACTTGATTCCGAAAAGGTCGAAAATCTCTCGCTCCGGCCAATCGGCTCCCTTCCAGACGGAAGTGACCGACGCAATAGCAGGCTTATCATTAGGAAGATCGACCTTCAGTATCAGCTTATGATCGCGCGAAATCGAATACAGGTGATAGACCATCTCCAGCCGGTCCGTCCAATCGACCGCCGCAATATCAGCGGGGTAATCGAAAGCAAGATCGGAAGCGGATTTAAGATATTCGCAGAGACTAAGCAATTTAGCCGCGTCTATCTTCAGCGTCAAAACACCATCGACGACGGATGATTCGATCACCGCATCGGGGAACTGCTTTCTTATGCTCGCTTCTATGAATTCCGACATTTTATGCAACCTTTAATAAAATGACTATGCTTCGGGGCTCGTTTTTCGCCCCGAAGGAACCTTATGCTTCGCGTCGGCCTTAATCTTCTTGTGAAGCTCCAAAATTGCGTCAATCAGAGCTTCAGGCCGGGGAGGGCAACCTGGGATGTAAATGTCCACGGGTATGATTTTGTCCACGCCGCGAAGAACTGAATATGAATCGTAAAACGGCCCGCCCGCGTTGGCGCAGCTTCCCATCGCGATCACATATCTAGGCTCCGCCATCTGCTCGTAAAGCCGCCTGACTCTCGGCGCCATCTTGTGTGTGACGGTCCCGGCGACGATCATAAGGTCCGACTGCCTTGGCGAAGCGCGGAAAAGCATACCGAAACGGTCTAAATCATATCTTGACGCGCCTGTGGCCATAAGCTCGATGGCGCAGCAGGCGAGTCCGAACAGCATATACCAAAGCGATGACGTGCGCGATACCGCCAGCAGCTTATCGAGTTGGGCCGTCAGCATAAACCCGCCGGGTATTCGTTCTAAAAAATCAATAGGCCGCTTTACTCCCATTTCAAGGCCCCTTTCTTCCAAGCGTAGAACAAACCCACTGCAAGCACGGCTATGAATATGGAGCCGTCAACCACGGCAAAAAGGCCCAAATCCTGTGCTTTTAGTGTTCGCAGCGCCAGCGCCCAGGGTATTACAAAAAGGACTTCCACATCGAAGATGACGAAAGCGATCAGGTATATATAGTACCCGACCCTAAACTGCCGCCATGCGGGACCAACGGGGACTTCGCCGCACTCGTAGGTCGAAAGCTTTTCTCCCGATGGGTTGTGCGGCCTGAGCAGCCACGACATCCCCAGGGACACGACTGCGAAACCTACCCCGATAACCGCGAAAACCACTACATAAGCATAATCACTTGCCATTTGGCTATTTCTCCAAGTGTTTGTAATCGATTATATGGGCTTTGAGGCCGCCGATAGCTTTAGAGACTTCGAACATGGAAGTCGCGTCGCCCTGCGCCATTTTGATGTGGGTCGCGTCGACGAAGTCCGTGTTCAGCGTAGCGTCGAAAGGCGTCCACACTCCGGTGTAACTCTCCGCCCATACATGATAATAAAAGCTCCCGTTCGTAAACACAAGTCCGGTGACTATTCTGGTGGGTATTCCGGCGGCTCTTGCCAGCGCGGCGTACAAAATCGCGTAATCGCGGCAGACTCCTACCCTATTATTTAATACGTCCAAAGACGATCTGACAATTCCAATATCGGCCTGCGCGCGCATATTGGCCTGCACCCAGGCACGAATCTTATTCGCGGCTTTGAACGCATTTGTCTCTTTGCCGACTATCAACCGGGCCTGCTTCTTAATATCCGGGTGATTACACTGAATATACGGAGCTTCGGCAAGAAACGGTTTGAGCGATACGGCTCGAAGAGGAAGCTTTGCGCTCTTCTTGCCGTCCGGCTTCACGGCGATTATGGCATAATCCACAGTCGGTTTGTCGCTTGTTTTTATCCAAGTTGCCTTCTGCCTGACGTCGCTGACCGCAAGTTTTTGGTCGGGAATCCCCGTTACGCGCAGCTTGAGACTCTTGATCCGTCGAGGCAGCGGCAGATCGACATCGGCCTTCATAGAGGTAAGGACAGCGAAATCACCCGCCGGGGACGAAGGGGCTTCGTCCTCGCCAAGTCCGGCCATGGCTTC
>JAUSEB010000307.1 GCA_030650495.1 Armatimonadota bacterium
CATCGGATTTCGTCGGGAATGCTTCGCCCGAACACCCAAGCCGGGTTAAGCATTTGCGGCTAATACGCCAACTGGCAGTAGAGGTGAAGGGCAAATGCTTAACCCCTACGCCGTCTACCATAAACGTGGCGTGCACCCCGCGTGAGCATTGGCAATATCCTACAAAATAGGAATAATAGATATGTAGTAATGTCTGATTATCAGGCGGTATATTATGCGGATTAAAACTAAAACCGAGACGAGTAAAGTGGGAAAACGGGGGGCGGTTGTCATCCCCGCCCGCCTCAGAAAACGTTTCGGCATCGAAGAAGGCGCTCTAGTAATTGCCGAGGAGCGCGAGGACGGGATTCTCATCCGTCCCGCTGTCGCTCTGCCTTTGGAAACCTACTCACCTGAGAGAATCGCAGAGTATCTTTTATCGAATGCTGTTGACTCTGAGGACTATGTGAATGTGGTTGCCCATGTGAAAAGCATGGGACTTGATCCTGATACGATTCCACACATCAAACCAGAGTAGGAATAGTGGAAAGGGTTTTTCTCGCCGCCATTTTAATAATTCACGACCGCCAAATTATTCCCCGCCGCGAGAGTCGCCTGGCTCACACGCTGGACGGATAAGCCCGGCGAAGGCCGTGGTATGAGAATCCGGTGCGCTCCGGCTTCCGTCAATGCTTTTATCGTGGCTTCGGTGTCGAAAGTCAAAGCCACTATCGTGCCGCCGTGTCCCGCTCCGGCAAGCTTTGCGCCGAGCGCGCCATTTTGCCGCGCAATCTCAATCAGCCGGTCGTTTACTTCACCAGACGCGCCAAGTTTTTGCTGAATGGCGTGGTTTTCGTTCATAAAAGCGCCGAGATCTTCCCAGCGCTCCTCGATCAAAGCCTTCTTGGCCAAACCCGCCATTTCCGCCGCGCGTTTGTAACCTTCGACGACTTTCTGCTCGCCTTCAAGCCATCTCTCTCGCACGCTCCTATGCACCTGGCCGGAATGGCGCTTGATACCCGTGTGCGCGACTACAAACGGCGTCCGATCAACTAAATCGGACAATGGTTCGAGCGTAGCAAACGGCTCCGACTCCAGTTGGAGCAAGGATTCTTTCCCGTGAAAGTCAATATAATTCAGACCGCCGAAGACCGCCATATACTGATCCTGAAACCCACACGTAATGCCCATCACGTTGGCTTCGACTTTTCGGGCGTTCTCGGCGACTTCATGCGGCTTCATATCCATTCCCAGATACTCCGCCACGCAGGAAAACACGCATATCAAGAGGGCCGTTGAACCCGCCAGGCCGGCGTTTTCGGGGATATCCGTCTTAGTTGACAGACTGAAACGAGCGTCCTCGATATCCAAATTGAACCACTTGATGACCGCTTTGGATATATCCAGCCTGTCTTTACGCGGTTCCAAATCCTCAGGAGTTCTAATCTCCTGCTCTTCGCCGGCAGCCTCAATTGTAAGCCTGTCAGCCGGCGAAAGGACGCAATACGCGCGCTCGTAAGTCGAGCACGAGAGGACCGAGCCTCCATACATATCACTCGGGTTGCCTACTATCCCTGCCCTGCCTGGCGCAGACGCCAAGATACTGTCCATTGTGCGACTCCCTGTTTGCTCGCCTATTGATCATAATACTGATCGGCGAAAGTGTCTTGTTTGCTAATAACTAGGCGCATCCCCGGATAAAGGTAGAATGATATCTTTTTATCACGAAATCACGAAATTTCAGAAAGCACGAAAGGGATATAGGAAGTGTCTAGTGGCTTGTGATTAGTAGCTAGTATTCACTAGCCACCAATCACTAATCACTAACC
>JAUSEB010000144.1 GCA_030650495.1 Armatimonadota bacterium
CCCAGAGGTCATGCATCGTTTTCGTAGTAAAATCTGAAAAACCTCTTACAATCCACTCGTGCCCTAAATCTAGCCATTCCAGCAAATGTTGCAACGTTGATGATTCAGGTTTTCCCCGCGCCGTAAGATTGAGTTGTAAAATCTCCTTGGCGTCTGTACGGCGAATCGCGGGCTGCATCAACACATGAAGTCGGCCTTTCCCATTAGGCAAAAAGTATCTCGTCCCAATATTCACTGATTCGGGTTCCGGCAGAAAACTTCCTGAAATCTCTCCAGACCAACCCGCAATCACACTTTTCAGTTCACCGTAGGATTTCCATCCCTGCCCGAGGTGAATATGGTTGACATACGTAATCTCGCACTGATTCACTTCCGGTTTCTCAAGTCCTGCTTCCACCAAGAAACGGCAGAACTCGTCCCACTTCTCTGCAAAATTTGGCTTAATGTTATCGTAGCGCGGATATACATCCTCATCTTTGACTTTACGCCAGTTGAAAAGAAATCGATCTCTTTGGAGCTGAATCAACTTCGTTCCCGAACCGTCCTTAAACCAACACCTAAGTTCAGGGAACTGTGCAAGCTCTATACTCACGCCAACGTGTTTCCATTGTCCTTCGCCGAGCTCTTCGATGATTGGCCCTAAAGGAGATTGAATCTCGTAGTTTGGAAACATTTCCCGAATTTTTGCCCAATACAGCCCGAAGTGGGGAATAGAAAAACTAGTCAACGGACTAAACTGGACACCTAGCACCGTTTCGATAACAGGCGGCTGGCTGTACTCGGGAAGAGTGCGATTTGGATCAGGCACTGGTTTAATATGTAGAAACGGCAACGGAGAGGTATTAGGCCCTTAAATACAAGTTTCTCACCGGTCTTGCAACACCCATAAATGTCGTCATGCTGCTCTAATTATAGGACCCCGGATCAGCAGTCGCAATACAAGCTATGCAGGTGACGGATTTGTACGCCCCTCTTATGTCGGGCTTTTTCCCTCACCGCGTTTGGTCACAACCCTTCGCTGGCTGGTCCGGGAACAAGCGGAACGGAACCAGTAGGGCGCTCGTCGTCCTCTGTATCCGGCAGCCTCCAGTCCCGCCAAGTAAAACTGCAGAGTCACGTTTTTTCGTTAGCGATTAGCCTTTCTATACCCCAACGCGTCCTGCGCGATGATCATTTTTTGAATATTCGAGGAGCCTTCAACGATCTGATACGACTTGGCGTCGCGGTAATAGCGCTCCACGGGAAATTCGGTGGAGTAGCCGTAGGCGCCGAGAATTTTCATCGCGGCGTCGGCGGCATAGGCGGCCGCTTCGGCGGCGGCGAATTTGCCAACGGAGGTCTCCAAGTTGTTGGGCTTTTTCTGATCGGCGAGCCAGGCCGCGCGGTAAACCAGCAGGCGCGCCGCCTCTTCGTGCACGATCATCTGCGCGATCATATCCTGGTTCATCTGAAACTCGCCGATCTTTTGGCCGAACTGGACGCGCTGATTGCAGTAATTGACCGCCGCTTCTTTGGCCGCCCGCGCTACGCCGAGCGCGCCGGCGGCGCAGTTGAGCCTTGTCTGATTGAGCTGCCACATGCAGACTTTGAAGCCGTCTCCTTCGTTACCCAACCGGTTCGCCGCCGGTATGCGGAAATTCTCAAAGGTCAGCTCGCCGATGGGCGAGCAAAGCGCGCCGAGGGTATCGAGCGCTTTACGCGTGATGCCCGGCCCGCTCAGGTCGGCATAGAACGCGCTCATGCCGCGATGTTTCTGCGCTCGGTCGGTGTAAGCATAGACCAGACCGCCGTTGGTCACCGGCGCGTTGGAGATCCAAATTTTGTTGCCGTTAATCAAGTAGCCGTCGCCGTTCTTGGTGGCCGTCGTGCGCATCGCCGACACATCCGATCCCGCGTCGGGCTCGGTGATCGCGAAGCAGCCGATCACGTCGCCCTGCACCAGCGGCGGAATCCATTTTTTCTTTTGCTCCTCCGTGCCGAACTGAAGCAGCGTCAGTGCCGGCCCCATCTGCATGTTGATCGCCACCCGCATAGCGCTGTGGACGCGCGCGATCTCTTCGGTCACCAGCACCATGGCGAGAAATCCGAGACCGCTGCCGCCGTATTCTTCCGGAATCACGCTGCCGTAAAATCCCAGCTCGCCCATCTTCTTCACCAGATCGCCGCGAAAGTTGCGCTCCTTGTCGTCCTTCGCCGCCGTCGGCGCGATTTCTTTCTCGGCAAACTCCCGCGCCAGCTCGCGCACCGCAATCAGTTCTTCCGATAATTCGAAATCCATCATTCCTCCATAATTAGACAATAGTTCGCATGTGGCCGGCTGCCCGTTTCAGCCTGAGGCTGATCAGCCTTAGGTTGAGCCTGTTTATCACTTAATCACCCTATCCGCCCCCACCCCGATTTTGGATTTTCGATGGTTCGACTTCGCTCACTACAGGTTTTGGATCCTTCGGCGGAGTCTATCCTGAGTACCACCGAAGGGCTCAGGTTTTAGATCGTTCGGTCATCGGATGACCTTGTCGGCTCTCACCAAGACGTTCGGCGGAATCGTCAGGCCGATCTGCTTCGCGGCTTTCAATTAATCGCCAGCTAAAACTTCATTGGCTGCTCGACGGGCAGGTCAGCCGGCTTCGCGCCTTGTTCCCTTCGCTTTTCCGTTTAGGTTCTGGTTACTGACGATTACTGATTGAAGCGCCTTGGTCTCTTACTTTACGAGTCTTTTCTCCTATCAATGGGCTGTGAGAACTTGCTCTAGGAGCCGCGCTGGATCAAACGATCCATTGATTGGAAGATCGAGTCGAGTTGGTTTCAGTCGGGGAAAGTGGCTCGAGAAGTTAACGATGGTCATGCCGACCACCTCCGCTGTCTTGGGATGTAATCTGAGAACAAAGTCTTCTCCAATCTCAACCGTCTTCGCGCGTTGAGGCTTTCCCACGGAAAGATAAAGCACATCCGCTTCGCGATCATAATGGAATTGCACTTCTTTTCGCATCGGCGCTACCTACCGCCTTTCTTCTCAATACCGTAGGCTGTCACCACAAACTTCCGAGCCGCTATCCTGACAACCACGACGATATGTGTCAAACCAAAAGGCAAGCCTTCCACCGGGTAAACATACTTGTACTTCTGCGGGTCTATAGGGTCCTGCCTGCGTCTCCCCTTGCGAATCGTCTCCCAAACATCTGCATCAAACCTTTCGAGTTCAGGATGCCATTCTATGATATGTTGCCATCGTTCATCGGTCAGGGTAATCCGGTTCCCCCAACGATCTATCACCTCTTCCAACGATACCTCATCTTATTTTGAATCTTAGATTGCTCGATCATCGGATGACCTTGTCGGCTCTAACCAAAACATTCGGCGGAATCGTCACGCCGATCTGCTTGGCCGCTATCAGACTGATGATGAACTCGAACTTCATCGGCTGCTCGACTGGAATGTCGGCGGGCTTTGTGCCTTTCAATATCTTGTCCACAAAGTCAGCGGCGCGCCGGAATAAGTCCGTATAGTTCGGCGCGTAGCTCATTAAGCCGCCGGCCTCAACAAACTCACTCGTTGGGTACATCGCCGGCAACCGGTTCTTTGCCGCGAAGTCCAACACTTGGCGTTGCTGAGTATTGATAAGTGGATTTGGGGTAGTAATGAACGCCTGGGCGCCTTCCCTTTTCGCTCGTGCAAATGCGCTCTCAAAATCGTCAAGGCTTCGCACTTCAAGCGATTGAAGTTTGACTCCTAACGCCTTGGCCGCAGCCTCCATATCTGTGAGAGGCAGGTTTCCCATCGTACCACCCGGTACCCAGAGGAAGGCCACCCGGGCAACCTTGGGGAAGGCCTCCTTGAGCAGTTCCAACCGTTTGCCATCTAGATCTGGCGCCATAGTGCTAAGTCCGGTGATATTCCCGCCTGGTCGTGCCAGACTGGAGACGAGTCCACCTCCTACTGGATCGGGGGCATTGGCGAATACGATGGGAATTGTCGCGCTCGCCTTCTTAGCAGCTAAATTAGCCGGGCCGGCGGTGACGATGACGTCAACTTTGAGACGAACCAGCTCGGCTGCAAGGTCAGGCAGCCGCTCGAGTTTCCCTTCTGCATATCGGTATTCAATGAGAATGTTTTT
>JAUSEB010000147.1 GCA_030650495.1 Armatimonadota bacterium
CCGGGTGCACGCCAAGATTGTGGTATCGATGTAGGGGCGCAAGCATTCCCTCGCCGATAACGTATTTCGCATCGGATTTCGTCGGGAATGCTTCGCCCGAACACCCAAGCCGGGTTAAGCATTTGCGGCTAATACGCCAACCGGCAGTAGAGGTGAAGGGCAAATGCTTAACCCCTACGCCGTCTACCATAAACGTGGCGTGCACCCGTGGCTGCCTAGCTTCCTGGACGGAAAAGATATGCCTGGTATGGCATGAGTCACATGAAGCGACTCCAAATCCTGGTCCGCTCTTCTTCAGATTTGCGATCTCATCCGTGGTCTTTAATCCGATCTTGTTTGTGTTGGCGTTGTGCTTTGCGCTGAAAAAATCGCTGGGGAGTTCGAGGAAAGCAGGAATAGTCGCGTCCGCAATTGTTCTTGTAACATTCTCTTATGGTCATGTGTTTCTCAACTGCTTTATGAGTCTCACGGTGGGCGGGATTCTTGTGGGCCGGCACAGGGTTTTTGTTTTGATTTGCGCGGCTGCAGAACCCGCACGGCGTGAAGCCCCAGGACCTTTTGGATCGAGATGAGGCAAGCGTTGACGCTGAAAGAATCAATAGCTGGTTCACCGGAAAGCGAGCGCTGGTGTCGGGTGCGGGCGGCTCGATAGGCTCGGAGTTGTGCCGCCAGATTGCCGGATTTGGCCCTTCGGAGCTTTATCTCCTCGATCATGATGAAAATGGAATCTTCGAGGTCGAGCAAGAACTGAAGGATAACTCCAAACTCAAATGCCAACCGGTAGTTGCCGACGTCAGGGATTTGGCGAAACTGCGAAGCGTCTTCAAAGAATACAGACCTGAAGTCATCTTCCATGCGGCGGCGCACAAGCATGTTCCCATGATGGAAGCCTATCCCTAAGAGGCGGTCAAAACTAATATCGCCGGAACCCGCAATATGGCGCCGTGGGCCGTCTCTTAATCTGGGCAGGCCCACGGTTGCAACTCCTTTGCGGTTGGTAGCCCGGACCGCCCTCGATCTCGACAGCATTCATAGGGCATTCCGTACACCGAATCTCCAAGCAAATGACTAGCTTCACGTCTGTTGTGACGCGTCTCTGCAATATAATGTTCCGACACCAAATGTTTCGCGGCGTCGCTGTTTTGGCGCGTAATCAAGGAACTCGCGTTCGGGCGTGCGCATTCGTTCAGTCGTGTGCAGGGTATAATGCTTTCGGACGTTGCTGGCACGATTAGCTCCCCCGGACGCCGTGAAGATCATGCGAGCAATGAATCGGCTGCGCAGTCTGTCGAGGCACGCGTGAATGAAAACTGAGATCAAGATCATTTTGCTCGCAGCCTTTCTTGGACTGTTGTCCTGGGTATCCGAGGCTGTGTCTGACTACTACACTTTCCGTGGCGGACGGGGAAACCTCTGGAGTCTGCTGGCTGGCGCGTCTTCGGAGGAGCTCTATGTTCGCGTAGGCGCGCTATCGGTGTTCGTTGGGCTTGGTCTTGTGGCCGCAGTCGCGCTTAGGCGCCGTAGGCGAGCTGAAGAGTCGTTGCGCAGAAGTGAAGAGGAGTTCAAGATCATAGCGACGAATACCCCTGATCACGTTCTGATCCAAGACAGTGACCTCCACTACGTCTGGGCGCTTAACCCGCAACTGGGCCTCACGGCGGAGGACATAATCGGGCATACGGACTATGACATCCTTTCACTCGACGATGCTGAGAAGCTTACACAGGTAAAGAGGGAGGCGCTCGACTCCGGCACGTCGGCTCATATGACCGTGTCGCTGGTTTCACGTGAGGGGGAAACGCAGTACTTTGAGGGCACATACAGACCGAGATACGGTTCAAATGGGGCAGTCGATGGAATCATCGGTTACTTCAGGAATGTAACCGAGCACAAGCGGACGGAAGATGCGTTGCGAGCAAATGAGGCCCTGCTGAGACAGTTTGTGGAACACACTCCCGCAGCCGTGGCGATGTTTGACAGGGAAATGCGTTATCTCTTGTTCAGTAAGCGTTGGCTGATCGACTACAAGCTCGGAGATCGGGACATCTCGGGCTTGTCGCACTACGACGTGTTTCCGGATATACCGGAACGCTGGAAGCAGGTCCATCAACGCGTGTTGGCGGGTGGCGCTCCGGGCCGGAGCGCCACCCATCGAACGACGGTCTACAGACGACGAACTCATCGCTCATCGCTGGCTTTCTCAGCGTCCGGCTTCTTCTCCGGCAGAAGACGGATTTTCATCAACCGGTCGTTGACCTGGATTTTATTAACCACATCCATGCCCGTCAATACTCGCCCGAACACGGCGTAATTGCCGTCCAGATTCGGAGTAGGCGATAACGTGATATAAAACTGGCTGGACGCGCTGTTCGGATCATTTGAGCGGGCCATACCCAATGTCCCAGCCTTGTCGTGCTTGAGCGAAGGCGCGATCTCCAGCGGAATAGTCTTATCTGAGCCGCCGCTGCCTGTGCCGAGCGGATCACCGGTCTGGATAACGAATCCCGGCTCAACCCTGTGGAAGATCAGGCCGTCATAAAATTCCCGATTGACAAGACCGACGAAGTTCTTGACGGTGATAGGAGCTTCCTTTCCATAAAGAACAACCGTGATATTTCCCTTGCTGGTTTCTATTAGCGCCTCGATTCTTGGCTCCACTTTCTCCTCCTTATGTTTCTTCGCTTCGACTTTTATTTTAGGCTTAGGCTGTGGCGGCGGGCTTGGTGGTTTGTTCTGATACCACAACCAGAACCCCGGTATACACAAAAGCGCAATCGCAATAATGACTTTTACCGCCGTCTTCATTTGTGCAAAATCCTCTCATGTCTCTAGGTGGCTGTTTCCGAACAGCCACCCTTCTCTAAACTCAACTCATATCATAGCCTGTGAGTTCCCTTTACGGCAAGACCAAACTCGGTAAAATTTTATGTAGACAAAATAGGCTTGCTTGCCGTAAACTCTGGTTTAAGGATCGCGCCCGGATCCTGGTTCAATCAGACGGGAGGCTACTGATTTGAACGACTGGATGCCGTGTTCAAGGTTGGAGCGCCGCAAAGCGGTTAACAAGAAACCGCGCAAGCAGTACAAGCGAGGATTCATCAGGCTGATTGGATTTGTGGTTATCCTGATTCTTGCGGGTCTCGTTGTGCGCAAGGTTGTGAGGCCGATAACGCTTTGCTATGGTGAGGCTCGGGGCGTCAGCAAGGTGGAACTCGAGCTGCGCGAGATACAAAAAGAGAATCGAGAGCTGGTCAAACAGCGGGATTACCTTGCGAGTGAGAGCGGAGCGCAGATCGAGGCGCGTAAGCTCGGCTGGGTAATGCCGGGAGAGCGGAACATTGTTTTGGAGAACCAACCCGCCGCATCTTCCGAGACCGAAAATCAAAAGCGTGACGGCCTGCTGCGGAGATTTTTCAACCACGATGAGCGATGAGTAATGAGCGATGAGTCCGTCGTTTTCTATCCTTCGGCTTGTTCTTTGAAGCCGAAGGCGACATACTATTCCTATGCTTCGGGAAGCTTTTTACCCCGAAGCCTGCGTCGGCGCAAAAAGCCTTCCGACGCATAGTCCGATGTTTCGGGATTTCAGGTATCGGCAAGCCAAGGCATGCGGAAATACTTAGGTTAGAGAAGATTCATCGGATAACGGATAACCAAAATCCCGAAACATCAACTTCCTCATCGCTGACAACTCCCCCGACTCCCTATCTCTACGTCCGCCTGACTAGCATTTATACCTGTTTTCACCGGCAAACCTTGACACCTCCACGGCTCAAGGGTAAACTCAAAATAGAGTCTGAAACCGTGGGCGGCGCGCTGCCGATATACCTCACCCACAAAACCCTCTTATGAAGTCCTTATCGAAGGTTTTCTTGGTGATTCTTGGACTCTTTTTATGCGTAATGGCTTTCGCCGCGACGCCAACCCCTGCTAACGCCGGACCGGCAAACCGCAAATTCGATTTTGCTCTCATCCCGCCACCGGAGCCATCGGTAAAACCACAGATATTGCATCCCGAAAAGTCCGACGCCGACAGTAATAAAATAGACGATAGAATAGACTCTCGTATAAAACAGATCAAATCCGCTGTTGCCGCTGAGCATGACCCGGGCCGCCGCGCTGCGCTTGAAGCTTCTTTGGACGAGATGATTAGAGTTGAACTCGTCTTTTCCCAGCGTATAAGCCAGAAGCAGATAGATGACTTTATTGCTCGCGGCGGGCAAATAGACTATATTTATCGCCATCTAAGCTACGGATGGAACGCGAAAATTCCCCAGCGGCTGGCGGAGATCCTTCCACAAATAATGGGGGACTCCCTCGTCGTGGTCGCCGCCGATTCGGTAGTCCGGTTATGCGTTGATGAAGCCACTCGCACGGGGCGAGTCCGCCCTATTTGGGTTCCGGGATTCGCGGGGAGCGTTCTCGGTTTTTCCGGCAACTCCAACACAACAATTGCCATACTTGATACCGGAGGTGACGACTCGCATCCTGACCTCAACGGTCGGAATGAGTATTGGGACGACTACACCTCCGATAACATGAGCAGTCCATGCGACTTTGGCGGACATGGCACGCACGTTACGGCTATAGCGGTTGGAAGCGGAGCTGCCGCGGGCGCCGTGACATCCACTTTGTTATATACTGATGGCGGCGACTTGTCCGGCGTCATCAATAATAACTTTTCCCCTTCACCTATCAAGCTTCCTGCCGGACAGTCAACCACGTTCTCCAGCGTTGCCACTTGGGTCGGAGGCGGCACGACCAATCTCTCAGGAGTTTGGCAAGCAAATGGCAGCAGCACAGCGAGTTACTACGGTATTACCTCTCCCGCCAATGGGGCCTCTCCCCTTACTAAAACCAACACCTTTACCGCGAGCGGGAACAATCACTACTCAGCGGCGCTGCAACAGAGCGGCTCCAGCGTGGGGTTGTATTCGATTGTAAGTACGGTCACATACTCCGGGGTGGGTGACGGATTCAACACCTTCAGTGGCGTGGCTCCGGGTTGCCAATGGGCCGGAGGAAAGGTTTTCAGAAACGACGGGACGTCATCCAGTACTGATATCGGGGCGGCGATTGACAACATGGTGAGCAACAGAGAAGGCCACAAAATAAAAGTTTTGAACATGAGCTTGCATGTCGAAGGCGCAGATGTGCCCCTCAGAAACAAAGTCAACAATATGGTCAGCAACGGCATCATAGCGGTGATCGCCGCTGGGAACAAAGGGCCGGGAACTGGCTCGGCTTACGATGTTGACGACCCGGGCCGGGCGGGCAAAGCAATCACGGTAGGGGCATCAAATGACGTTAATCAGTTGACCAATTACTCAAGTTGCGGTTTCACTTCACCGGGATCAAATGAGGACAACAAACCGGACATCCTGGCTCCGGGCGGCTCATATTACTATTCAAGGATCTTGGCTGCCGATAGTAATGATTCAGACGCCGCAACCTTCGGCTATACGGATAAGCGCCCAAATGACTACGCAAATCTTTCCGGCACATCCATGTCATCGCCTTTTGTCGCCGGGGCGTCGGCGCTCGTGATTCAGGCTTTGGAACAGTCCGGCGTGACCTGGAACTTCAACTCCAGCCTTCATCCCCTCTTGGTAAAGATGCTGCTCTGCGCGACCGCCACCGAGACGAACGCGGATAGAGAAGCGTCATCCGGCACAAATCCCACGCTTGGCCGGGCAACTACTCCAAAAGACCTCTACGAAGGTTATGGGATGATCAACCCGGATGCGGCTATCGAAGCGGTGATATTGCCTTATAGCTCCGGGGTTATAAGCGGCTCGACTGCCGGAGGAAGCTATGACCGGCGCGCATGGGCGAGAAAGCTGAGCGTAACGTCTGGAGCGCCTGTGACACTCAATTTAGACGCGCCGCCGACCGCCGACCTCGATCTATACGTCTATTCCGGTACGCCGGACACCAACGGCAATCCCGTTATCAGAGCTTCAAGCGCCTTGGCAGGGAATGGGGTCGATGAGGCGATATACTACACGCCATCTTCCACTGAAACCGCTTATCTCGTTGTAAAGCGCGTCAGCGGAAACGGAGCTTGGAGCCTTTCGGGAAGCACGATTCCCGACACCACACCCCCAACGGCTCCCGTCATAACCGACGATGGCGCATACATGACCTCTGGAAGTCAATTGCACGCAAGCTGGACCGCCACCGACGCCCAATCTCCAATTACCGAGTATATGTACGCAATCAGCTCCACTAAATTGGAGAGCGGAATCATCTCCGGCGGCGGCTGGTTGAGCGTGGGATCGCTGACGCAGCACACCCGGACCGGACTCACGCTTGCCAACGGCCAGGCTTACTATGTTTTGGCAAAAGCCAAAAACTCGGTCAACCTCTGGAGCGCCGTAGGCGTATCAGACGGCATTACCAGGGTTGCGAACGCTGGGATTAGCATCTCCGCCGCAAAAGCTCTCGCCAACTTGTCAACTGTGGGAACACCTGCGAAAGTAGTGACCGCCATTTTCAGCGACCATTTTTATATTGAAGAACCCGACAAGTACTGCGGAATTCGAGTCAGTCCAATTGAAATGCCTGTCTGGTTAGATGTCGGCGATACGGTTGATGTAGGTGGAACGATGCAGACCGTCAATCAGGAGCGGCAGATAGGCTTGGCCACGGTTACCGAGATTTCAACTTACGAGGTACGGCCGCTTGGGCTTAATAACCCGACAATCGGCGGCGGCGACTGGCAATATAACTCAGGCACGGGAGCCGGACAAAAAGGTATCCCAGGAGCCATGGGGCTAAACAACATCGGCCTCTTGGTCACCACCTGGGGCGAGGTTACGCAGACCGGCACAAATTACCTATACATCGACGACGGCGCTCACTTGATCGACGGAGCCATCACCGAAGGTTCGCAGAAAACCGGTGTATATATCGACTGCGATCCTGATGGATACTTCCCCGGCGATTACCTGCTTGTTAAAGGGATAAGCTCCTGCTTCATATTCAACGGCAACCCCCAAAGGCGTATAGTCACCCGCGATACTTCCGACGTAATAAAGCTTCAATAGCAATCATCTTCGTTTCCGGTGTTTCGGCATTTCGATGCCGAAACGGTCTCGTACATAAACAAAGGGAAAACGGAACGTATCCATTCTCCCCTTGGCTTCTTCAGGTTATGGGACTGACTGGTTACTTAGATTCTTCCTTCTGGGCGAAATCGTCTACAAGCGTCATGAGGTCATCCAACTGGAAATGCGCGTTTATCGCTTCATGAATATCTATCGGCCCCATGTTCTCGAACTTCGACTTTTCGTCCGTGGATTGCTCTGTCGGGACGTCGCGCAAAATCCCGTCTTCCCACTCCTCTTGTTTGACGAATTGCTCGCCCAGCTTTTTGCATCTGGAGCATCTGAATTTTACATATACGAAACTTGGACCAAACAACCGCAGGTAGTAGCCAGTCTGCATTACATCTTTGGCGATAATTCTCTGGCCACAGTTGCACTTGATAGCTGATTTGATACTCACAGATGCACCTCCGCTATAAGGATTTTACTTCCGGGCGCCGTTCGGCAGAGATGTAAAGCTCAACCCATGTGTATTATATCACAAGCGCCAAACATTTCAAGCCGTCAAGCGCAACAACCCGTCATTCCGAACGGAGTGAGGAATCTGCTTTTTGAACTTATAAATGGAAAAGCAGACCCCTCGACTTCGCTCGGGGTGACGGTGTAGTTAATTCTTGCGTCAAGCGTGCGGTGGAAACAGATCCGCGTACATTTGTTGAGCGTATCTATCGGTCATTCCGGCGATGAAATCGCAAACCATCCTCAGGCGATCTTCTTCAGCCCCGCCTGGCTGGACCGGTATCTCGCCAGGTCGATTCATATAATAGTTGAAGAGGTCGATAAGCAATTGCTTTGCCTTCGACAACTCGGCTACTCCGGCCTGATCAAGAGTGTAAACCTTCTCAAAAAGAAACTCTTTGAGCGTGTTCATTGCTTGGAGAAAAGGTTCGCTCATTGCGATTGTCTGTTGGCTGCGGCTTGTCTCGATGATGTCGCTCACCATCACGCCTATACGATGCGAATGGCCGCGCCCAAATGTCTCAACGCACTCCGCCGGGAGATCGTCTTCGGTTATCAACCCCGCCCGAATTGCGTCGTCTATATCATGATTGACGTAAGCTACTCTATCAGCGACCCGAACGATCTTTCCTTCCAATGTAGCCGGCCCCTTGTCGTCCAGCGACAGGTCTTTCCGGCCTTTGGAGTGGTTCAATATGCCGTCGCGAACCTCCCAAGTCAGGTTCAGGCCATTACCCTGCTTTTCAAGATGGTCAACCACCCTCAGGCTCTGCCGCGCGTGATGAAATCCGCCATAAGGTTTCATCAGTTCATCCAATGCCTGCTCTCCGGCATGGCCAAATGGAGTGTGACCGAGGTCGTGGCCGAGGGCGATTGCTTCGGTCAAATCCTCGTTCAGGCGCAATGCTCTTGCGATGGTCCTGGCTATTTGCGCGACCTCCAGCGTGTGGGTAAGCCGCGTGCGGTAGTGGTCCTCATCGGGGTCTATAAAAACCTGAGTCTTGTATTTGAGGCGCCGGAATGATTTGCAGTGGATGATTCTGTCACGGTCGCGCTGAAATTCCGTGCGAATAGGGCATTTAGGCTCATCCCGCAGGCGGCCTTTAGTATTAACGCTGAGCACAGCGTTCGGTGAAAGTATCCGCTTTTCGAGTTCTTCGTATTCTTCTCTTATACAGCGCATATTAGCCGTCAGCTGTCAGCTGACAGCTGACAGCTTCCTCCTTCGACTCCCTCCCCCATCTGTGTCCATCTGTGTTCATCTGCGGTTAAAAATCCGCCCTAGCAAATCTCCATCTTCTCAATCAGCATCTTCTTCACGCCATCAATCGGAACCCGGATCTGCTCCATTGTGTCGCGGTCGCGGATGGTGA
>JAUSEB010000153.1 GCA_030650495.1 Armatimonadota bacterium
TTCACGAAGATAGTAAAGCCATCGCAGACCGTCATTCCGAACGAAGTGAGGAATCTGCTTTTTAGCTTCAGGAAAAGCAGATTTCTCGCTACGCTCGAAATGACGTGAATAATACGGGTTAGTGGCTGGTGGCTAGTGTTACTAGCCACCAGCCACTAACCACTATCTATTCACTGACATTTCCTTTTCGTGCTTTCTCCATTTCGTGGTTTCGTGATTGAGAATCTTCCCTGGAATTTGGCGCTACCCACCCCTGCACCCCTGCCATTTCCTTGACAGAGGTCTGAGGTTGGCTTATTATAACCACGGTTGGTTTGTCGGTCATTATCTGAACACCGCCAGGAGGCGCCACCTATTGCCTGTAGTTGAAATAAACGGTCAGAAGGTGTCATACGAGGAAGCTGGAAACGGGCTTCCCGTAGTCTTTATTCCCGGTCTGGCGGAAACCAAAGAGTGGTTCAGATACCAGATGTCCGGGCTATCTGAGAATTACCGGACCATTACATACGACCTTCGCGCAAACCCCAAAAACGGCGAGTATTCCGCGCGACTGTTGGTGGATGATCTAGCGCGGTTTCTCGACGCATTGCACATTCAGTCCGCGGCTGTCTGCGGGCATTCATTTGGCGGAATAGTAGCGCAGGAATTCGCTATTAGTTACCCGGACCGGACCTCCGCCTTGTGCCTGATTTCCGCATTCCCGGCTTTACCGTCCGAGCATGCTGAGAAACTGCTCTCATGGCTCAGCCCAAAGGGAACCGCCGGTCATCGAAACCCGCTGGAATGGCTGCGCGGTCTGTTCGCGGGCCGCCAGCCTGACTGCGTTTCCTATGAATGCCTGGCCGAGCAGTCCGCTCACGCCGGCAGGTCCGCGGTCGAGGCGCGCCTGCGCCTGATACAATCGTACGACTCGACCTCAAGACTTGGGGAAATCGACGCCCCAACACTGATCGTGGTCGGAGCAAAAGATCGAGCGGAGATCCTTCATTCGGCTCAAATACTCTACGAAGGCATACCTGATGTGACGCTTGAGGTAATCGAGGGCGGCGACCACTTCTGCTTCTTCCACCGTCACGATCTGGTGAACGCGGCGCTGGACGATTTCCTCACCGCCAGACTGGCTTCACTGTCCTGATGATTTATCTAATCGACACTCACGCGCACCTAAACCACGAGGATTTCCAGGACGATATCCGGGAGGTTTTAGAAAGAGCCCAGACGGCCGGGGTGACAAGAATCGTGGTTCCGGGCTACGATCTCAATTCCAGCGAGCGAGCAGTAGAACTTGCCGAGACTCACGATGAAATTTATGCGGCTGTTGGCGTCCACCCCCATGATGCGAAGACACTGGATGACGAAGTTTTGCACAAAATCGGGGAGTTGGCGAAATCGGACAAGGTCGTTGCCATCGGCGAAATCGGCCTCGACTTCCACTATGATTTCTCTCCTCGTGAAAAGCAGATAGAGGCTTTCGGGGTTCAGGCGCAGCTGGCGCGCGAGTTGGGCCTTCCGTTGATTGTGCACACTCGCGAAGCGGCGGAAGAAGTCCTTGCAGCGCTGCGCCGGAAAACATGGGGCGAAAACGCCGGCGTGATGCATCATTTCAGCGGAGATGAGAGCTTTGCGCGGGAAGCGCTCGGCATGGGATTCCTGTTAGGCATTGCCGGTCCGATTACGTATAAGAAGAACGAGGATATGAGGGAAGTCATCCGGCAAATAGGAATTGAACGGCTTGTTGTGGAGACCGACGCCCCCTACGCCTCGCCGCAGGTTTTCAGAGGAAAGAGAAACGAGCCGAGCTACGTTAAGTTCGTAGCGGAAAAGATAGCTGAGTTGCTGGATTTGACTGTCGAAGAAGTGGCCGCCAAAACCTCCCAAAACGCTGAAGAGTTATTCAGGCTTTCATGCGGTAAGTAGTTTTTTACCCTCACCCCGGCCCTTGTCAAGGGAGAGGGAGTTCACATCGCAGCTTGTTTCGGGATTTCCATTCCGCTACGCTCCATTCAAATCCCGAAACACCGGTGTCCCCGACCCATCACCCAATACCCATCACCCGACACGCGGCCTGTTTTACGCCTAAAATCAACGGGTATCCTAAATGTAGAGATTATATATTGTAACCCGACGCGGCGCGGAAGGTTGTAAGCGCATGTTTGAGTTGAGTAACGTTCAGGAAAAAGCCCGCCTGATCGCCGTTGCCAGGGGGAGAGAAAAGGCTGATGCGGTGATACGGGGCGGGCGGGTAGTAAATGTTTTTACTGAAGAAGTGTACCCCGCTGACATAGCTCTATGCGGAGACCGCATTGCCGGAATAGGCTCATACGAGAGTGACGAGGTAATTGACGCCTCTGGGCTTACTTTGATTCCCGGCTTAATTGACGGTCACATTCACATAGAGAGTTCACTGCTGACACCGGCGGAGTTCGCAAGAGCAGCGCTGCCTTTCGGCACGACATCGGTTGTGATCGATCCGCATGAGATCGCCAATGTCGTGGGAGCCCAAGGCGTGCGGCAGATGCTTGCGGCAAGCGCCGTCCAACCGGTGACTTTCTATGTAATGATTCCTTCGTGCGTGCCAGCGTCGGAGTTTGAGACCTCAGGTGGCGCAATCACGGCGGCTGACATTGCTTCGCTTGCTTTGGACCCTCGCGCGCTTGGACTGGCCGAGGTGATGAATTATCCCGGCGTACTGGAAGCAGACCCTGAAACGCTGCTCAAGATAAGCATCAATCCCAAGAAAGTTACGGACGGCCATGCGCCGGGCTTGACGGGCCGGGATTTGAACGCTTACGTAGCGGCGGGAATGGGGTCGGACCACGAAACCGTGACGGTGGAGGAGGCAGTCGAGAAGCTGCGCGCCGGTATGCGTCTGATGATCCGGGAAGGCTCGGTGGCAAAGAACCTGGACACTTTCCTGCCGTTGGTAAACCGAGGCAATCTCGACCGGCTCATATTCGTTACCGACGACCTGTTGCCCTCGGATATATTGGAAAAAGGCCACTTAGATCATCTTCTGCGCCGTGCGGTGGCTTATGGGATCGACCCCATTTGGGCTGTTAAGATGGCTACGATCAATCCGGCGAGCTACTTTGATATTCGGGATATTGGAGCGTTGGCGCCCGGGTTCAAAGCTGATATTGTCGCGGTCGAAAACCTGCGGGATTTCAAAACGAGGTTCGTTATTCATAATGGAGAAATGGTTTACAGGGAAGGGCGTATATTAGCGCGGAAATCCATGCGGCGGGCATTTGCAAATGACCTTTTCCACACCGTTCGCATAGCGCCGTTGAGGCTGGAGGACATCCGCATACCCGCAAAACATGGCCTCTGCCGGGTAATTGAGGCGCTGCCCGGACGGATTGTGACCGACGAGTTGCTTGTGAATCCTGCTACTCTGCTCGGCTGGGTGGTGTCTGATGTGCATAGAGACATACTCAAAATCGTGTCGGTGGAAAGGCATAATGCGACCGGACGGTTTGCGGTTGGGCTGATAACGGGATTTGGTCTCGAACGCGGGGCGATAGCAAGCTCTGTAGCGCACGATGCGCACAACATAGTCGCGGTGGGGGCGGATGACGAGGACATTCTGACCGCCATAAACGAAGTGGTCAAGATGCAGGGCGGGCTAGTTGTGAGCGCAAATGGCTCCGTGCTGGAGTCACTCCCTTTGCCCGTTGCCGGCCTATTGTCCACACAGTCCGCGCGGACGGTGGTCGCCAAACTACGCAAGCTGGAACAGGCGGCGGCTGGCCTTGGAGTTAAGATCGAGCGTCCGTTTATGGCTCTTTCGTTCATGAGCCTCTCAGTTGTGCCGAAATTGAAACTGACGGATAGAGGTCTTGTAGATGTCGAAGCCGGTGAGATCGTCGACCTATTCGAAGACGCCACAGGCTGGGCTGCGAGCGCTGCTGCGCGCTGACGAGATACAAGAGCGAGTAAAAAGCCTGGCCGCTGAAATCTCGCGCGACTATGGTCACGGCAATCCCCTTATTGTAGCGGTCTTAAAAGGCGCATTTGTGTTTCTGGCCGATTTGATTCGATACATGGACTCACCCGTGGAGATAGAGTTCATCAGATTGGCAAGCTATGGGCCGAAAACCCAACCCAGCGGAGAAGTGAAGACCGTGTCCGATTTAGTGACCCCAGTCGAGGGTCGCGATGTGCTCATAGTGGAAGACATCGTAGACACGGGCTATTCGCTTGAGTTCCTAACACGCTTGCTGCGCGAGCGAGGGGCTAAATCCGTGCGGACCTGCTCGCTGCTCGACAAACCTTCAAGGCGCGTTGCGGACGTTACGCTGGATTACATCGGGTTCGTCATTCCAGATGTATTCGTCGTGGGATACGGCATAGACTACTCCGAGCATTACAGGAATCTCCCCGACATCTACGCGATTAATACCGATGACGGAGAGGAGTCGAGAGAGAGTTGAAGGTTGAATGTTGAAGGTTTAAAGTATTGCCTACAACACGATCTCCTTCAACATTCAACATTAAACATTCAACTCATCTTAGGCTTCAAAGAGGGAGTGTTCAAAAACCGTCATTCCGAGGAGGAACGACGAGGAATCTGCTTTTCAGAGACCAT
>JAUSEB010000164.1 GCA_030650495.1 Armatimonadota bacterium
TAGCCTGGTCTTCCGTTAGTTCGGGATGAACGGGAATGGATAGGACTTCCTTTGCCGCCTTTTCCGCAATCGGGAAGTCACCCTCAGCGTATCCCAAGTATCGATACGCTGGTTGCAGATGAAGCGAAAGCGGATAATATACCGCCGACCCTATCCCATTTGCCCACAGCGCGTCGTGCAGATCATCCCTTCGAGGATGGCAGATGGTAAACTGATGGAACGTGTGCAGTCGCCCCTCGCGGACAGTCGGCGCCTTAATGGGCGTCCCTGACAGCGCCTCAAAATATCTCGCGGCGTTTTGACGGCGTTTTTCATTCCAAGTTTCGAGGCGTTTCAGTTTCACAAGAAGGACCGCGGCCTGCAGTTCGTCCAGGCGGCTGCAGTAACCTACATCCTCGTAATAGTAAGACCCCGGCTTCATTCCATGAACTCGCAATAATCTTGCTTTTTCGCAAAGCGCCTCATCGTTGGTTAAAATCATACCTGCGTCCCCGTAAGCTCCAAGATTCTTCGTCGGAAAGAAGCTGAGGGTTGCGGCGTTTCCAGTTTCCCCGATGCGTCGGCTATTCTGCGCGGCGCCAATGGCTTGAGCCGCGTCGTAGATCACCTTGAGTCCATGACGGCTTGCAATGCTCTCGATTGCGTCCATCTCAGCGCACTGGCCGTAAAGATGCACCGGTAGTATGGCCGTCGTTTTAGATGTTATGCGGCGCTCGATGTCCTCTGGATCGATATTAAACGTATCAGGATCAATATCCGCATATACCGGAACAGCGCCGGCAAGTACGATGGCCTCAGTGGTGGCTACGAAAGTAAACGGCGTAGTAACGACTTCATCGCCTGGGCGCACCCCGGCGGCCCGGAGCGCGATTAGGATAGCGTCCGTGCCCGAATGGACGGCGACGCCAAACTTTGCTCCACACATTGCCGCTACGTCATTTTCCAGCCTGATGACGGATTCACCTGGTCTAAAGTCCCCATTTTCGATGACGCCGCGTACTGCGCTATCAACCTCATCCTTAATCTCGGCGTACTGCACCCTGAGGTTGGCCATTTCGATGCTCAATTAATGCGCTCCTTCAAGAGATAGTTGTTCCAAAGGCAATCCTGCTGCCGGAAGCTATGACGGCATTTGCTTCAATGACAGCATTGTCCTCTATAATGGATTCGGTGTCAATAATCGCGTTTTTAATTACAACGCTGGAGCCGATGGTAACCTTATCGAGGAGTATGCAATTTTCAATATTTGAGCCTTCACCAATCACGCAATCAGCGCCGATCGATGTTACACCGGCAATGGTTACGTTGGCCTCTATTCTGGCTCTGGCTCCTATATGCGTGGTACGAGAAATGTGCGCGGATGGGTCTATCGACGGTCCTGCTTTTCCATCTCCCGACACCCAATAGCCTTTTGAAGTTTGATGGCCTGGAACCTGAGCTTTTACGTCGCCGGACAATACCGCGCGGTGGGCTTCAATGTACTGCTGAGGACGCCCTATGTCCAGCCAGTATCCTTCAGCCACATATCCGTAGACAGGCGCGCCGCTTGCGAGCAGTGACGGGAAAAGCTGCCTCTCGAAGGAATAAGAAATGTCGGCGGGGACATCTTCGAAAATGCGCGAGTCAATGACATACGCGCCCGCGTTAATATAATCTATACCCGTCTGCTCGACATTCGGGTTCTTTGCGAGCATTTTCTTCATCTCTTCGCTCGGCTCTCGGAATTCCAGCACGCGCTTTTTCTCGTCGGTTATAATGACTCCATAAGGACTGGGGCTGGGAACTCCACGAAGCGTTAGGGTGACTACCGCCTGGTTTTTCTTGTGAGACGCGATAATAGCGGAGAGATCAAAATCGGTGAGGACATCTCCGTTGAAAACCAGAAGCGTGTCGCCTTTGAATATAGGCTCAGCGTTTTTGACGGCGCCGGCGGTCCCGAGCGGGGTTTCCTCTATCACATAGCTCATTTTTACGCCATGAGAGCTTCCGTCGCCGAAATGCGCTTCTATCATCTCCGCCATATAGTTGGTGCAGAAGATAATATCCGTAATTCCGTGGCGCTTCAGAAGCTCGACCTGGTAATCGAGAAAAGGTTTGTTTACTACGGGAACTATGGGTTTTGGACGTACATAAGTCAACGGCCTCAGGCGAGTGCCGGGGCCTCCCGCGATTATTACTCCCTTCATTAACAATTCTCCTTATATCATTGAGTAGTTGAAATCTGAGAGAAGCTGACAGCTGTCAGCTGTCAGCTGACAGCTTCTTCATTTGTTCGCCGAACTCTTTATCGGCGCAGCACTCCGCGATCACTGCTTCGAAGTAGCTGGCAAACGTGCCTATGTCTCTGCGCCTCTCAGTCTTTCTCAGTTTGGAGCACCAAACGCGCCGGTCGCTTTTCAACAAAAGTCTTATTGCATCCGTGAGCTGCAATTCTCCAAGGGCGCCGGGCTTCAAATGCCTGATTATATCGAATATGGAAGCGTCCAAGATGTAACGGCCCGCTATCGCCAAATTGCTGGGTAACTGATCTATTGGAGGCTTTTCAATGAGATCATCGATCTCGAACACGTCGGACGGTTCGATCTTGGGCTTCACTATTCCATATCTTGGAGCGTCTGCTTCCGGAACTTCCTCGACAGCGATCATGCAGGCCGCGTCAAGGGTCTCATATGCTTTCAGGAGCCTCTTGGTAATATGGGCGTCTTCGCCGGAGGTGATCACGGAATCGCCTAAAGCTACGGCAATCGGATCTCCCGCCGCGAACTCCTCCGCACATAGGACCGCGTCCGCCAAGCCGCGCTGCACCGGCTGAATTACGCTGGAAAACCGGCTTGAACCGTCATCGAAGTACTTGAAAATACAGGCTTTGTCTTCCGAAACGACAAATAGGATTTGATCGATCCCGGCGTCCAACAGCTCATCGACTATGTGATGCAAAACGGGCTTACGCCCGAGAGGAAGCATTTCCTTAGGAGCCGCTTTTGTAAGCGGGAGCAGCCTTGTTCCCTTACCTGCCGCCGGTATAACTGCTTTAGTAACTCTTCTTTTTGGAGATACGACCATAAGCGCCTCTACTCTGCTTTATACACGTTACCTAATCAATATAAACCTGTAAAAGGGGGTTGGATTCAAGGCGAGGCTTCTTCTGGAGGACGTATCCGAGGATCAAAATGAGATATTCTATACTTGCCCCCAGGATGAGCCGGAGAGGAAACGCCTTAACCGCTGGTTCAATGGAGCCGACGGTCCGACTCGAACGGACGACCCGCGCATTACGAATGCGCCGCTCTACCAACTGAGCTACGCCGGCAGTTCAATAACTTTTAATCAGTGGTGCCGGGGCGCAGAATCGAACTGCGGACACGCGGATTTTCAGTCCACTGCTCTACCATCTGAGCTACCCCGGCGTTTTTTAGAAGTTAGAATAAAGCTTTCAGTTATCAGCTATCTATCAGTTTTTACTGATAGCTGACTGCTGATAGCTCTTTATAACCTCTAACTTCTAGATTTTGGCGGGGACGACGGGACTCGAACCCGCGACCTCCGACGTGACAGGCCGGCGTTCTAAACCAACTGAACTACGCCCCCAATTTAGAAGTTAGGAGTTAGAAGTTAGAAGTTAGAAAAAACCTCTGTCACATCTTACTTCTAATCCCTAGCCAACTGGTGGGCGAAACAGGACTCGAACCTGTGACATCTTCCTTGTAAGGGAAGCGCTCTCCCAGCTGAGCTATTCGCCCTATTTCGCCAAGCTCGTTTTGAGCACAAAAAGTATATCAAAGGGCATGGGGATTGTCAACTTTGCCGCTCTCAACAAAAAAACAGGTGAAGCCTCACCTGTTTGGCTGATTGCTATATTATCAACACCCACCTAGGTTAGTATACCGTCCTTACGTCTGGGTGTCAATAAGTTTGTAACAGTTCAGGCTTGGTGAGTACGATTTGACCTCCCCCAGCCCCTCCTTCGTAAGGAGGGGAGCAACGACACTTCCCCCCTTTAGAAGGGGGGATTGAGGGGGGGGTATTGCTCACCAACTCTGAACTGTTACATAAGTTTAGCGTTTGGGAGACAGTCATTTGCTTGTTGTATCGGGAAACCCTTTTCCCGATACTTCGCCGGTTATTCGAGGCATTTCGGGAAAGGGGGTTCCCGAAATAACTGCCGGTAACTGCCACCAGATTTAACACGTCCACCATAAGCCTGGTGAAAGAGTTCAGTTCTATGGGAATTACGTCATGCTGAACTTGATTCAGCATCTATTCTACGAGGGAATAGACCCTGAATCGAGTTCAGGGTGACGTGTATTGAGGTTGTTCAATCCCGCGGAACTGAACTGATACAGCCTGGTTGCTTTGTCTTAACCAGGGTATAATCGGAGTAGAGAAAGAAATGGAGGGGTTTGAAGGAATGCCGCTATATTGCAGTATGGAGATACTTAATGGACTTGCGGGAGCAGCGTTTCCAGCGACAAAGCAAGAGTTGTTGGAATACGCCAAACAACACGACGCGCCCGAAGCGGCGGTTGTGGTCTTGAACCAGTTGGAGGATGCGATATTCCAGGACGTTGGCGATGTGTGCCACAATGCAGGCATCGTTTGCAGCATTGAGACAGCGGAAGCGCTGGCGGAAGCTGATTTTCCCGCTACGAAGACAGAGTTGATCAAAGCCGCCATGAGTCATAAGGCGCCTGAGCATGTGATCTTTGCATTGAAAGCTCTTCCGGAAGGACTGCCGTTCGGGAGCTTGGAAGATGTTTGTATGGAGATCATGTAGGGGCAGTCGAGGAAGACCTCCACACAGTGGGGTTCAAGCCCACCTTATGTATAATTATATTTGATATAGTTATACAAAGCTGAACTTGGCAAGTCCGGCAAAGAGGGTTGAGTCAGCAAATAAAGCAGGAGCCCCACCGGTGTGGATGAATATCACGGTCCGACTGGAATCCAGCAATTGGGCGCGAGCCATAGCAATAAGTCCGGACATAGCTTTTCCCGTGTAAATTGGATCGAGGACTAGTCCTTCCGTGCGCGCGGCGAGCAGAACGGCTTCGTTTCCGGCGGCTGATGGAACGCCGTATCTTTCACCCATGTATTCATCCACTATGTTGAAATCGTCCGGCTTGAAATGCACACCCGATGAAATAAGATCAGATGAACCATTAGCTACTCCGGCCGCTTCCTTCTGTAGGGCCTTTTTTTTTCTGCTGACGCTGACGCCAATGACTTCCGCATCTGGGAGGAATAGGTGTATGCCAAGTTGGAGTCCGGCTATTGTTCCGCCGGAACCGACAGCAACAAATATGAGGCAGCTGCGATCCTCTGTGTCCAACTGGCCGGCCATTTCTCGAACAGCGGCTACATAACCCAGCGCGCCAAGAGGCGTCGAGCCACCGACGGGAATACAGTATGGAATTCGACCGCGGGCCCTCAGATCATCCGCTTCGCGCTCCATGGCGGCGTGGAGTTGAGGGACCTTGGCCTTCGGGTCGTATCGGATATCGGCGTCAAAAAGCACATCGAGGAGCAGGTTACCGTTCAGTTCGCGAACGTTTGGAGGTCCGCCGAGGAAGAGTATAACATCCATCCCAAGCTTTCTTGCCGCGGCGGCGGTCATACGCGCGTGGTTGGATTGTGATCCGCCGACGGTAAGGATTACGTCTGCATTATGAGCTATGGCGTCAGCCATCAGATACTCCAGTTTTCTTGCCTTATTTCCGCCCATGGCAAGTCCGGTGTTGTCGTCGCGTTTGATCAGCAGGCGGGAAAGACCCAACTCCGCGGCAAGATGAGGCGCTTCATCTATGGAAGTCGGCAATGCCGCAAGCTTTACGCGGTTGATATGATCGAGGTTCATGTTCTGGTCTCCAAGATAATATAGTTCGCCACTTTTGCTGTACTACCTTCTTGACAGAGGAAGCAGAGGTATCGGACAAGGATGTCTTGGGCCATCAGCAACATTTACCCCCGATTTCACGCTTGACATGCCCCAACTCGTTTGCTAAACTATGGACGATTGGTTTGCGCCGAAGTGGCGGAATGGCAGACGCGCATGGTTCAGGACCATGTACCCGCAAGGGTGTGGGGGTTCAACTCCCCCCTTCGGCACCAAACGATGATTAGCCGCTTTCTTACGGGAAACGGCTTTTTATTTGGGCAGCGTCAATTTGCGTTCTTCCCCCCGCCGCATTGATAGATGACGCCCGTAAAATGTCATTTCTAAATCTCTTCCGGCGCGGAGTAAAAGATCGATATGCGTCGCGTCAATTTGTCCTGAAACATCCACGCCCGCAAGCGTCTTTATAGCGCCAAATGATATTTCGCCACGCCACGGGATGCATTCCCCGACTTGCAGCCGCCCCCACCATGTGGACGCAATGCAGTCGAATATAGATTGCGTGAATAGACCGTTCGTTGTCACATAGAATGAGGCTCCCCACGCCCGGCTTGTTTCGTAAATCTGAACCCTTTCGGGGTCTACATATCCGGCGCGTAGCGCGTTGTCCCAGTCCTTTTTCCACCCTCCGGCATCGCCCATACGTACGCTTGCCAAAAGAAACTCCCCAAGGGTCCAGCCATAGAAGAAGGGTTTTTCGGCTCCGTCAGTGATCTCGTAACGCAACTCATAAGCCCGCCTGATTGGATCAGCGGCCGTATTCGACACCGGCAGAAACGCCAGTGGATTAAGCTGCGGCGGATGTTTCTGCTTACCAAAAGCGCTGCTGCCGGAGCCTTGGCAGGTGTAGTAAATACCTCGTTCGGATAGCAGGGAAGAAAACGCAAGGCCGTCTCGCAGAATTGAGCGCATACGCCCGGTCTCGTCCATACCACGTTCAACCGCCGTCCGAAGGCAGTATTGGGCGCTATACAACGCGCATAGGTAATCCTTCTGGTTCTCCCCGCCTAATTCGTCCTGCCCCATGGATGGGGTTATATCAATGTGCCAAGCGCCATCGTTTTCCTTTTTCAGAATATTGAGATAGAACCGCGCAGTTTCGCGGATCAGCGGCTCGGCGTAAGTCCGCGCCCAATCAGCGTCGTCCATCATAATTGCCGTCTCGTGCGCCATACGGCAGAGATAACCTGAGTTATGCAGCTCATAAGTGCACATATTCGGCGTTTCCGGGTCATAATATCCGTCGAGTGAACCATAAGGGAATTCCCACGGCGCAAATACACCACCCACCCCAAGGAGCCTTTGTGTATATTCCTTCATCCCG